>JANOGZ010000271.1:0-7245 GCA_031406255.1 Pyrinomonadaceae bacterium
CTGGGCGAGGCTCGGAGCGATCTGGATCGGATGGACTCTGGTGGGGCTTTTCTTTACCAGCCAGATATACTTTTCCCTTGTATATACGGAGCGTCCCGTCCCATTATCGAGAACGCTCTTTACACAATTAACATCCTGTTACCTCGCCGCCTTAATAACTCCGCTGATCCTGTGGCTCGCGCGCCGCTATCCCATCGAGCGACCACACTGGCGCCGGAGTTTGTTGATTCATATCTGTGCCAGCACGCTTCTGGCGATCATCTTCACAGCCACTCATTACGTCATTTATACGCTGGTTTTTAGGAGTTTAGGCCAGATTTCGCTTTTCGACATGGCCCGCACCGTCGTCTTCAATTTTGATCGGGAGCTGGAGATTTACTGGTTGATCGTGCTGCTCAGCCACGCCTTCAATTATTACCGTCGCTACCGTGAGGGAGAATTGAGGGCGTCGCGGCTCGAAGCGCTGCTCGCTCAGGAACAGCTGCAGGCCCTTAAAATGCAGCTTCACCCGCACTTTCTGTTCAATACCCTCAACACCATCTCAGAGCTCGTCCACCGTGACCGGGAGGCCGCCGACCAGACGATCACGCATTTGAGCGACCTGCTGCGGATCAGCCTGGAACAATTTGGCGTCCGCGAGGTCCCGCTCAAGCAGGAACTGGAATTTCTAAAAAAATATTTAGAAATTGAACAGACGCGCTTCCAGGAACGTTTAAGAGTACAGTTCGAGGTGGACCCTGAGGCGCTCGACGCGCGTGTCCCCATTATGATCCTGCAACCGTTAGTCGAAAATGCAATTCGTTACGCGGTCGCTCCACGCTCAGCGGGCGGGCGGATCGAGATTCACGCACATCGCCAGAACGGTATGCTCCACCTCCAGGTTTGTGACGATGGGGAGGGCCTTCCCCCGGAGGGTTCTGAGCGGGTGGGACGCCGTAGAGAAGGGGTCGGGTTGGCCAACACGCGGGCGCGTCTCGAACATCTATATAGCACAGCACATCGTTTCGATTTGCGCAATTCGCCAGACGGTGGACTCGTTGTCAGTTTAACGATCCCCTTTATCGAGGGCGCGACGGAGGCCGATGGTGATGATCCGAACCCTGATCGCTGATGACGAGCCGCTGGCGCGAGAGAGAATCAAGAGACTTCTCGGTAGCGAGCCTGAAATCGAGGTCATTGGGGAATGCGCCGACGGCCGTGCGGCCATCCTTGCTATCGAACAGCTCAAGCCTGATCTTCTCTTCCTCGATATCCAAATGCCGGAGGTGGACGGCTTCGGCGTTATCAAAGCGATCGGTCCGGAAGATATGCCCGCCGTCATTTTCGTTACGGCTTATGACACGTATGCGCTCCGGGCCTTCGACGTTCACGCCCTCGATTACCTTCTCAAACCCTATAACCGGCAGCGCTTTCGTAAGGCCGTGGAGCGCGCCAGGGCGCATCTCCAGTCCGAGAGCGGCGAGGGTCTCGACCAGCGCCTCGTCTCCCTGCTCGACTATCTCAAGGTCGGCCAGAAGCCCCTCGAACGACTGGTGGTCAAATCGGTCGGTCGCGTCTTCTTTCTGCGAACAAAGGAGATAGACTGGATCGAGGCGGCGGGCAACTACGTCCGGATCCACGTCGGCGGAGAAGCCCACCTGCTGCGCGAGGCGATGAATGTGCTCGAAACCAGGCTTGATCCCGATAAGTTTCTTCGCATCCATCGCTCGACGATCGTCAATATCGAACGTATCAAAGAGTTGCAGCCGCTCTTTAGTGGAGACTATATCGTCGTCCTGCGCGACGGCACGCAACTGACCCTGAGTCGTAGCTATCGCGAAAATCTGCTCGAGCTTCGCGAGAAATCGTCGTGAGTCGCGGCACGATTAATCACGTATATAAAACAAATCGTCCCCGCTTCTGCACGGCTCATCACATTTTTATTGCGGCATACAGGTACCCGGTTAAACTGCCTTCAGAATTATTGCCGCCGTATGAGCGCGGAAAACTTTTTGTCATAAAGCAGCCGCGGGCGGTGTTTATAGAGCAGGTGGAGAGCGACCCTGCTTAAGTCCTGTTCGGGGGAGCAGTGTGGGCTGCGCGCTGGAGGGGCGGCGCATGAATCTTAAAAATATGTTTCGCGCAACTTTTAAGTCTCATGCGTCACTCACACAGGAGAGCTTACTGAAAAGGGTCTCCATCAACGTCTGGCGGATATCGAGCGAGTGGCGAACGAAAGTGACCGAGGTCTCAATCGGTTAAGGGAATCTACAGAGGTTTGCTGTGATGTCTAGAGAAGTCTTAGCTTTGAAAGATAAGAAGGTGCGCCTTCTGGAGAGCATCGATACGAAAAGCCCGCAGAATGCGGTTGCTCTGAGCGATAAGATCGAAGCTCTGAAGGATGTCGCGCTCGCGTTATGGAAAGAGGTGCAAGCGCTCGGAAGCTTACAAACCTCCGAAATCAGAAGCGGGATAGATTTTTATGATGAGGTGCGCCGCTTCGAAATTAACCTTATCCAACGTGCGCTTGAACATACTTATGGAAATCAGACGCTCGCCGCGCGTCTGCTCGGCATCAATGTGACGACGCTCAATTCAAAGATCAAGCGCTATAATCTCTTACCCGATGAAGATGTGGGTGAAGATATAAGGGGGCCTGCTTCTCTCGAAACTATCGAGCCGTAATAATCTATTAATCGCAAACTCTGGTTCGACCAATTAGCTCAGCAGAGAGACATTGCTGTTCATGCTCTTAGTGTGTCCGTTGATCAGGAGACCTTCACTTCCTCGCTAATACATGAATCATCAGCTGCCATCAAGCAGATGGAGGAATTATGAAACGACCCAATCTTCTCTCGCTGGCTTTTATTCTCCCCTTTGCTCTTCACGTGATCGCCCCTCCGAGCTCAGCGCTGTTACGATCCACCACGCTTTTGGCGGCGACCTTCGCGCCCCAGAGCGGAGAGACCATGAGTGTATTTTTACAAGCCGGGACAGCTGCCTGTAGCAATCGAAGGGGTCGCCGCTGTTCAATCACCGGCCGAGAAGCGCGCGGCCCAGGAATCGGCGACGGATGCCGCTTTCGCACAGCACATGGCTGGCTACGCGCACGCGATGGCGGGCCGCTACGATGAAGCGATCGAAGCCTTCCGTCAAGCGGTTCGTCTCAAGCCCGATTTCGTCGAGGCATATAATAATCTGGGTCATGCCTGCACGCTCCAGAAACGGTTCGTCGAAGCGATCACCGCGCTGAAGCAAGCGATCCACTTCCAACCCGATCATGCCAAGGCCCACTACAACCTGGGCATGGCCTATTTCGAAGCTGGAGAGCACGAAGCGTCCGCCGAGTCGTTCAAGCGCGCGGTTCAGATCAGGCCGGACTCGGCCGAAGCTTTCAATAATCTCGGTCGCGTGCAGGAACTCGCCGGCCGCCACAAAGAATCGCTCGAAGCATTACATGAAGCGATTCGTCTTGACCCGAAATTGTACGCGGCCTATAACAATCTGGGGATCACCCACTACAATATGGGCCGTCTCAAAGAAGCCGTTAAGGCTTTCAAGGGGGCGCTCAGTCTCAAAGCGGATTTGCCCGAGGTGCGTTTCAATCTGGGCGCCGCCTACCTCGCGCTTAACGATAAACGCGCGGCGGCCGAACAACACAAGATACTCAGAAACCTTAACCCGGAGATAGCGAGCAAGCTATTCGACGTGATGCATAAAGACAAGGTCGTCGTCGCGGAATACAAGTGAAGCGCTCGTCGGTCGAAATCTCGCGGCGGCTTCAGCACGCGGGAGACTTCAGCGGGTCTTTGCTATACTCGTGCGGCATGTTTCATGAGACGCCGCAAAATCAGCCGCACCCGAGTGCTCTCTCCACGCAGATCAAAGAACGCGCGCTGGCGCTCGGCTTTCACAAGGTAGGCATCGTCCGCGCGGAACCCCTCGCTGATGAGCGGGCTCGTCTGGAAGAATGGCTCCGGCGTGGGTTTCACGGTGCGATGGGGTGGATGGCGCGCGATACGGCGCGGCGCACCGACCCGCGAGGGTTGCTTGCGTCGGTCCGTTCGGTGGTGGTGGTCGCCCTCAACTATTACACGCCGCATCAACATTCTGCTGATGCGGCGGCGGGGAAGGTCTCGCGTTACGCCTGGGGCGACGACTACCACGATGTGCTCGGCGACAAACTCCGTTCACTGTTGGGGTGGATCACAGAGAGGTGGCCGGAAGCGGAGGGTAAAGTGTGTGTGGACGCACAGCCCATGCTCGATAAGGCGTGGGCCGCGCGGGCCGGTCTCGGGTGGATCGGCAAGCACTCGAACCTGATCACACGCGAGTATGGCTCATGGGTGTTCCTGGGCGAGCTTCTTCTTAATCTGGAACTGGCCTACGAGACGGAACGCGTCGCCGACCACTGCGGAAGCTGCACGCTCTGTCTCGACGTGTGTCCGACGGCGGCGATCACCGAACCTTACGTGGTCGATTCGAATAAGTGTATCTCTTACGCGACGATCGAACTGCGCGAGCCGCAGCTGCCGGAAACGGTCGCCGCCAATCTTGACGGCTGGCTTTATGGCTGCGATGCGTGTCAGGATGCGTGCCCCTGGAACCGCTTCGAGCAGCCGACCAGCGAAGAGCGTTTCGAGCCGCGGCCGGGAAACGTCACCGCCAGTCTTCAAGATATCCTCGAACTGACTCCCGAAACTTACGCCGCCCGTTTCCGCCGCAGCCCCGTCAAACGCGCCAAGCTTCCAAATCTTCAGCGCAACGCGCGCGCTTTGCTTCACCACGCCAGAGAAAGCAAACCACGCACAGCCAAGGATAAAGGATAATTCCCCGCTCGTTTTCGCTGAGGATGAAGGCTCCGGAATGACTGGACCGCGAAAGGGCCTTCGTCATGCTTCTTTCGACCTACCCGGCGGCTTGGAACGCGCCTCCAAGCAGCGTATGATCATGGTTGCTGAAATCTCCCGAACCGCAAACCAGAAGGGCTTCGTCCGAGTAAAGATAAAAAGTGGCTGCCGTACTCAAAGATTCATATGGTCGTGCGATACGCGATCTGCGCATTAGCTTGACGGATCGCTGCAATTTTCGCTGTTTTTACTGTTTGCCGCATGGCGAGCCGCCGATCGCTCCGAAAGAGCTGATGCTCTCCTACGAAGAGATCGAATACGTCTCGGAGATATTCGTCGCGCTCGGCATCGAGAAGATCCGTCTGACGGGCGGCGAGCCGATGCTGCGCCGTGATATCGAAACGGTGATCGGCAAGATCGCCGCACTCAAGCCGCGCCTGCACGACCTCGCTCTGACGACCAACGGCTACTTTCTGCCGGAGCGGGCCGAGAGCCTGAGGGATGCGGGTCTTGACCGCATCACGATCAGCATCGATAGCTTGAAGCGCGACACATTTCGGCGGATGACCGGTGTTGACGTGCTCGAACGAGTGCTCAGGGGTCTTGAGGCGGCGCAGCGCGCCGGGCTTACCCCCGTCAAAGTCAACGCTGTGATCGTGCGCGGTCACAATGAAGATGAGGTGGTGGATTTCGCCGCCTTCGCGCGCCAGCATGATGTGCGGATGCGCTTTATCGAATTCATGCCGCTCGATTCCGGCCACGAGTGGTCGCGTGAGATGGTCGTTTCGGGCCGCGAAATACGCGAGCGGATCGACGAGCGATTCCCTCTCGCTCCGCTCGCCGTCGGACGCGGCTCCGAGACATCGTCGCGTTTTCGCTTTGCCGACGGCGCGCCCGGCGAGATCGGCATCATCGCGCCCGTCACGGAACCCTTCTGCGGCGCGTGCTCGCGCATTCGCCTGACGGCCGACGGGCAGATCCGAACGTGCCTCTTCTCCACGGTCGAGCACAGTTTGCGTGATGTGGTCAGAAACGGAGCCACGCGCACCGAGATCATCCAGTACATCGAGGGCGTCGTGTTAAGGAAAGAGCCGCGCCACTACATCAATGACACGACGTTCATGCAGCCCGCGCGGACGATGAGTTTCATCGGCGGGTAAGCGCTCTCGGTTGAGTTTTGAAAATTAAAGAGTTTTCGGGGGAGCTTCTATTTGCACACGAGAAGCTGAGAGTCCCACGCGGGAGACCCCTTGAACCTGATACGGTTAGTACCGTCGAAGGGAGAAACAGCGAAAGACCGTTCTATTTCTTCCTGAAGCGATAGAACGGTTTTTCCATTTTCGGGGCGGATAGACCGGCCCCACAGAAAGCGTAAAAAGCTATGAGCACAACGAAAGATACTGAACGGCGGAGCGATGAAGTACGGCTTCCGAACTCGCAAAAAATCTACGTCGAAGGCGAAAGCGCGGGCGTGCGCGTTCCGTTTCGCGAGATCACGCAGAACATTACGCGCCACACGGACGGGACGATCGAAGAGAATCCCTCGTTGCGCGTCTATGATACAAGCGGAGTGTGGGATGACGCCGGGGTGCGCTGCGACGTGCGCGACGGACTTCCACCGCTCAGACGCTCGTGGATCATCGCGCGCGGCGATACGGAAGAATACGCGGGACGCGAGGTCAGGCCGGAAGATGACGGCTACCTGACGGCGGGCGCGGCCCAGTACGCGAAGGTGAAGGACCGCGGGCGTCTCGAGCCCTTTCCGGGACTGCGGCGCGCGCCGCTCAGAGCACGCGCCGGAAAGCGCGTCACGCAGATGCACTATGCGCGCCGCGGAATCATCACACCCGAGATGGAATTCATCGCGATCCGCGAGAACATGGGCCGCGAGGCGGCCCACATGGCCCTGAATTCCGATAACGACAGGGGCGCGCCCGGGCACCAGCACGCGGGCGAGAGTTTCGGGGCCGCGATCCCGTCATTCGTGACGCCCGAGTTCGTGCGCGAAGAAGTGGCGCGCGGGCGCGCGATCATCCCCTCAAATATCAACCACCCCGACTCCGAGCCGATGATCATCGGCCGCAACTTCCTCGTCAAGATCAACGCCAACATCGGAAATTCGGCCGTCGCCTCGTCGATCGAAGAGGAAGTGGAAAAGATGCGCTGGTCAACGAAGTGGGGCGCCGACACGGTGATGGATTTGTCCACCGGCAAAAACATTCACGCGACGCGCGAATGGATTCTCAGGAACTCGCCCGTCCCCATCGGGACGGTGCCGATTTATCAGGCCCTGGAAAAGGTGGACGGCAAAGCCGAAGAGCTGACTTGGGAAATGTTCCGCGATACTTTGATCGAGCAGGCCGAGCAGGGCGTCGACTACTTCACCATTCACGCGGGTGTCCTGCTGCGTTATGTG
>JANOGZ010000288.1:0-3307 GCA_031406255.1 Pyrinomonadaceae bacterium
TCAGCACCGTATCGCGGTGGTCGGCGTGGCTCCCGTGTGAGTTCCAGGCGGGGGGCGGGGAAGAGAAAAATATTCTGAAGACACTGATGGCCGCGTTTCGGTAAGTAAACACCAAACGCGGCCATTTTAGTTTTGGCATCCCTTGATGCTAATTATTCGTCCCCGGCGCCGCTGACTGCTGCTGCTGTGGCTGGGCCGCCGCGCCGCCCCGCGGGTCGTAACGCGTGGCGAGAAATTCTTTGGCGGCGCGCTGCGCGTTATCGTAGTTGATTCCCGTCTGCACCGCCTTGTTGTATTCGTTCACGGCGCGGGCGCGATCGCCCTGCGCATCATAGGCATTGCCGCGCTTGATGCGTGCCCACGCTTCGATCCACGCCGGCTTCAGGTTGCCGTCGAGCGCCGCCTGAAAATTGTCGAGCGCCTGCTGATAATTTCGCTGTTCGAGAAAGAGTATTCCCAGGTTGTAATAGACCCACGAATTCGATTTGTCGAGCTTGAGCGCTTCCTCCAGTTGGCGCTGCGCTTCGAAGTACTGACCTTCGCGGAGCAGTTCGAGGCCGCGACGGGCGACCACCGCGACGCGCAGATCCTCGGACTGGCGCAGGATTTTGAAGTTCGGATCAACGATCACTTCGAGCGGCTTTCCGTTGGACTCCAGATCGAAGTCCTCGCTCTTATCTTCGACCAGCAGCGTCGTCGTCGCGTCATCACCCTCGGCGCGCAATAACACTTCGACGGGCATCCGGAAATTCTCGAAGTTTTGTTTGACCGTGCCGCGCGCGCGGAATTTCCCGGAGCGCGTGCGAATAATCTGGTAATCGGCCGTAAATTCCGGAACGCCCGTTCCCTCGACCCAGCGCGCGAAAAAGTAGCGCATCTCGGTCCCGGCGACCTGCGTCGTCAGACGCTCGAATTCGTCAATCGAAGCGCTGCGGCCACGAAACTGTTCGAGATAGGCGCGCAGGAGCCCGTCAAACTTTTGTTTGCCGAGCGTTTCGCGCAGCATGCGAAAGACCATCGCGCCTTTGTAGAAAGTGATCGCCTGATACGCCGCCGATTGATCATCGAGCGTCGAAGGCGCGCGCAGGATCGAAGCCGTATTCTCAAACATCAACGCGCGCTCCTGCATGTCGCGCTGCGTGGCTTCGAGCGCCCCGCCGGTCAGGCTGGTTTCGCGCAGGGCGAAGGCGCTCCACTCGGCGAGACCCTGCGAGAGCCAGGCGTCATCAAAAGACTTCAGCCCGACCGTGTGCCCCCACCATTGAAAAGCCGTCTCACGCTGCACGCGTTCTTCCAGCGCCGGCAGCGGCGCTCCGAAATACCGCGCGGAGAGAAATTGCATTCCCGGCGCAGCGTACGCATCAAGGCTGGCATCATCTATCTGCGCGACGACGAATCGCGAGCCGAAGGCGGGAGCGCCGTACTGCCCTGTGTAAAACTGTAGCGCCCGACCGATCATCTCGGCATAGCGCTCGATATTGCGCTCGCTGCCCGGCTGGACGTACAGCTGAAGGTCGTAATTACCGATCCGCAGCGTGCGGGTGATGTAGCTTCCGGCGGCGATATTACCGATCAGTGCGGGCTGACGATGAACGAAGCGGTGGCGGATCAGTCCTCCCGCGCCCGCCTGACGGGCGGGCGGTTCATCGCCCGAGCCGGCGACTTCGATGCCGGCCGGCGCGATAATGGTAATGTCCGCGGTCGCGCGATCGGCGGCATAGTCATGAAACGGAAACCAGCGCGCGGCATACAGCAGGTAAGAACCTTCCGTGCCGATGTAGGCCAGACGCTTGGTCGCCAGCGGCCCGCCTTCGGGCGTGACGAGCGCGCCGCCCCAGCGGAAACGCAACGTCACGGGCTGACCGGCCGGAACGACCTCGCCGAGGTCAATGCGCACGCTCGGGCCGATCGTATCGACTCCGACCGCATCCTGCACGAAAGTAGTCAGCGGCCGGCCGTTGCGTTCGATGGCCTCGACCTTGAGCGATCCGTTAAGCTCGAAAACTACGGAACGCGTCGCATCGAGCGGCGTGAAGGTGACGTCGCCCGTCGCGCGCAGCAGGTGTTCGGCCGGACGCAGTTCGGCTTCAATGCGATAACTGGTGACGTCAAAGCGCGCCCGCCCGGGCTGTGGCGACTGCGGCAGCCCGTAGATTGCTGCTGAGGCGCCGCACAGCAAAAGGCCCAGCAGGGCGATCAGAAAAAGCGTCGGCAGGGTCTGGAAGCGTAAGTGAGAGTTTGTCATAAAAGATTTTCTTAATGGATTTCCAGCTTTCGGCAAGCTTTTGGATGAGTATAACGCGGCCGCCGTTGGCCGGTAAACGAAAGGGCGTCAGGGATAAGGGGCGGGCGCGGGGGTCGGCACGCAGAAGCGCCCGGGTTTTCGCGCCCGCCGGCGGACATCATGAGTAATCGCCGGCCACAAATTGCCCCCATTGAGACCGGAATCGAGACCGGTCTCTCCTGGCGAAGCGCGCGCTTGACAGCCTGCGCCCGGCGCGTCCATGCTCGTCAATGAAGCCTTCGGTCTCAGAGCAAAACGGTCCGGCGGATGCTCCGGCCGCGGATCAGCCAGAGAAAGGATTGATCGCTAACGGGCGCGCGCCCGGCCCGATCGAACCATATGCAGACTTATCGCGACCCGGCCATCCGCATCATTCTTCTGCCGCGCGATACCAATTCACAGGGCACGATCTTCGGCGGCGTGATCCTCAGTTATATAGATATGGCGGGGGCGGTCGAGGCGCACCGTCGCACGCATATCGACCGCTTCGTGACGGTCGCCATGCGCGAAGTCATTTTTCACCAGCCCGTCTTTATCGGCGATCTCGTCAGCTTTTACGCCGAAACGCTACGCATCGGCACTACTTCGATTACGGTTCGGGTCATTGTCGAAGCCGAGCGGCATGGCGGCATCGGCGAGGGGCGCGTTCGTGTTACCGAAGCGGAGGTCGTCTATGTCGCCGTTGACAAGAATCGCCGCAAAATCAAGATAACCAAAGAAAGCGACCAGCAGACGTAAAAGTATCGCCTGAGCACGCGCCGCGTCAGTTGAGGCGCGCCTGCACGCCGCGCAGCGCCTTGGCAGCCTGCGCAAAGTCCGGCTGCTGTGCGAGCGACAGGCCGTAGTGTTTGGCGGCTTCGAGCAGTCGCCCGCGCTGCTCGTAGACACGGCCAAGATTAAAATGCGGAAAGGCATAGGATTCGTAGCGCGGGGCCTGGAGGGCACGCTTAAACCAGCGCACGCAGCCGTAGATATCTCCCTGCGCGATCAGGTAGCTGCCGATGTCGTTGTAGGGATTGCCGA
>JANOGZ010000309.1:0-5056 GCA_031406255.1 Pyrinomonadaceae bacterium
CTCCTCCGAACGCGAAGCGCGCCTGCGCGTCGAATCGCAAACTTCTGCCGTGCTCAGCTATCGACTTCGGCCGCCGCGGCGCGGTCGCTTCGAGTTCGGGCATACGGCCGTGAGGTATCTCTCACGGTTCGGTCTGGTGTGGTGCGAGACGCGCCGCGGCCGACCCGAGACGGTTAAAGTCTACCCGAATCTCCGGCGCGCGCGCGAAGCTGAATTGAAAGCCCTCGGCGCGCGTTCGCTGGTGGCCGCGCAACGCCGCGCCAGCTGGCGGGGCGAGGGGCGCGATTTTGAGTCGCTGCGTGAATATGTGCCCGGCGATGAGTTGCGCCACGTGTCATGGAGCGCGACGGCGCGCCGCGGTCGCCTGACGACCCGCCAGTATCAAATCGAGCGCGACCAGACGATCTTCATCGCGCTCGATGCGGGCCGTTTGATGACGACGCGCATCGAAAACGAGACGAAATTCGATTCGGCGATTCACGCGACGCTCGCGCTGATCAGCGCGGCGGAACGCGGCGGTGATCACGTCGGGTTGGCCGTATTCGGGCGGCGCATCAACGCCTACGTGCCTCCCGGGCGCGGACGCGAACAGACGGAGACCGTGCTCGAAGTCCTCCACGCGGTCGAGCCGGAAATGATCGAACCGTCTTACACACGGGCTTTCGAATTCATCGCCGCCAACTGCAAGCGCCGCGCGCTCATCGTCGTCTTGACAGACCTTCTGGATGAGGAGGGCTCGCGCGAGCTCCTGACATCGCTCAGGCTCCTGCGTCCGCGCCATCTCCCGCTCGTTGTTTCGATCAGCGACCGCGACCTCCGGGCGGCGGTTCGTGACGTGCCCGCTTCGCTTCGCGATCTCTTTACACAGTCGGTCGCCGAAGAGATGATGCAGCAGCGCGAAGCTGCGCTGCGCCTCGTCGAAGCTCAGGGCGGGCTGGCGCTCGAGGTCACTTCGGCCGCGCTCGCGCCCGCGTTGCTCGAAGCGTACCTGAGAGTCAAGGAGCGCGGATTGTTATAAAGTTATGAACGGGATTGGTCGGCCGGACGGAGCTGCGAGACTATCAATAGATTCCGCTCCCGGCCTCCTCCTCACGGCGTTTCTCGACCGGCGAGCGCGAGATAAGAGTAGAGCGCGAGGCCGGTCAGCGCGGCGACGCTGAATTTGATCGCCGGGGCGATCGGCGCCGGCGAAATGAATCCTTCGATGATGCCGGCGAGGATCAGCAGCGGGATGCAGCCGACGATCAACTGAATCGCTTCGCGGCCGCGCAGGCGCAGCGCATCGCCGCGCGCAAAATCGCCGGGCAACAGCAACGCGCTACCGATTAAAAGCCCGGCGCCGCCGGCGAGAAAGATACAGGTCAGCTCGATGACGCCGTGTCCGGCCATGAAAGTAAGGAGCTCATTGCCGAACCCCGCGTGATACGTTAGCGCGAGCACCGCGCCGAGATGCACGCCGTTAAAGGCCATCACGTAGAGCGTACCGATGCCGAAAAAGGCCCCGAACGCAACAGCGCGAAACATGACCCAGATATTATTGGTCATGATAATCCCTGCGCCGACCTGGTTCGCTTCGTTCAGGCTCTCCCACCAGTGCGTGCGCGTGCTGACGATATATTCGCGAAACAGCGGCGAGATGCCGGCCAGTTCCGAAAATTCCGGATCGCGCCAGGTGCCGATAAAGCTGAGCGCGGCAAAAATCATAAAGAAGACGAAGGCGGTCGCCGTGTATCGCCAGGTGCGGCGAAATGTGCGCGGAAAATCACGCGCGAAAAACCGGCCGACACGCCTCCCGCCTTCGCGCGCTTCGGCGCGATAGATACGTCCGTGCGCGCGAATCACCAGATTGTTGAGATAATTAACGAGGCGCGGGTCACGTGATTCGGCGCGCGCGATCGCGAGATCGGAAGCGGTGCGACGATAAATCCGACCGAGCTCGCGCACCTCTTCGCGGTGCAGACGGCGCAGTGAAATGCGGTCAAGCAGCGTCAGCAGGTCTTCCAAACGCTGCCACGCGCTCTTGCCCTGGCGGATGAAACGGTCGGATGATGACATGATTCGGAAGATTGAAAAGTCAGAAATCAGCAGCCATGATTAATATTTTGTAAGCGTTCAGCAGTCAGCGCTCAGCTTTCAGCTTTCAGCTAACATAAAGAAGCGCGCCTCTCCTGCGCCCGTCGCTTCCCGGCACGCTCGCCATGACAGATCGACGCCACAAATGACCGGCTGACCGCTGATGGCTGACCGCTTACAATATTTCTTTCGGCCTTTCCCGCCTGAATCTATCACCAAATTAAGCTGCGGTAGCGGCGGTGGATGCCCCTTGATTTATCAATGAGGAGGAAACCGCCACACCCTATAAGCCCTCCAAGATTCAAAACATAGTGATTGTATTCGCTTATCAGTCGTGATGGATTGTGAACGTGAAATTGACGCTGCAGATTCAGCTTTTGCCCGACACTGAAACCGCGCATAAACTGCGTGAGACACTCGCACGCTTCAATGAAGGTGCATCGTGGCTGGCGATACAAGCCTTTGCCGCCAAAGTGTCGAACAAAATCAAACTGCAACAAATGCACTACCAAGACTTGCGTGAGAAATTCGGCTTGTCGGCACAAATGACGGTGCGCTGTATAGCGCAAGTCTCGGAAGCCTACAAACGCGACAAGAGTAAGTTGCCGAAGTTTCGCAAACACGCTTCGATGCCCTTTGACCAACGGATGATGAGTTTCAAAGGCATTGATCGTGTTTCTCTCTTGACCTTGCAAGGGTCTGTCGTTGTTCCGTTCGTGATGGGCAAGTATCAAGCCGAACGGTTTACGAATGCCAAAGGGCAATGCGACTTGGTATTGCGTAAAGACGGCAAATGGTTCTTGCTTGTGACTGTTGACGTGCCGGATAAAGCCCCGACTCCCACAACGAACTTCATCGGTGTGGACTTGGGAATAAACCAACTTGCCACCACATCGGACGGTGAACACTTTACGGGTAAAGACGTTGAGCGAGTCAGGCAAAAACGTTTTGCTTTTCGTCAGACTTTGCTGCACAAAGACGGCAAGCAATCTCAAGCGGGCAAACGTCCACGTTCGATTCGTCGCCTGTCGAAGCGCACATCGAAGCATGAACAAAACTTTCGCAAACATACAAACCACTGCATCAGCAAGAAACTCGTGGCTAACGCTATTGACACTCAACGCGGCATCGCTCTCGAAGATTAGAGCGGTATCCGTCAAAGAGTTGAGAAACGGTTTAGGCGAAGCCAGCGCGCTAAAGTTTCCGGCTGGTCGTTCTTTGAGTTGAGACAGTTCATAGCATATAAGGCACAACTCGCGGGCGTCTCTGTGATTCTCGTTGACCCGCGCAATACAAGCCGCACCTGTAGTGCGTGCGGGCATTGCGCCAAAGAGAATCGCAAAAGCCAAGCTGGGTTTGTCTGCGTAAGTTGTAGTCATAGTCTCAACGCCGACATCAACGCCGCGATCAACATCCGCGGCAGAGCGCAAGTAAGCTATGGTATAATGCAAACGGCTCGAACAAGTGCGGAAACACTTGCCGAGCCTGACCACAACAGACCTGTATCGGAGGTTCATGTCATGGCTGATTCCATTAGATACCACAAACGCTACACACAGCAAGAGGATGAACTCTTGAAACAAGTGTACGGACATACGGCTTGTAAGCAATTTCTTCATCTGTTCCCCGGACGCACCACCAACGGATTGAACAATAGAGCGATTGCTCTTGGGCTTAGATTTCAACCTGTTCTCTCTGAAACGAGTTTCGTGCCTACACAAATTGAAGTTGCTTATTTGTCTGGACATTTTGACGGGGAAGGATGTATTCAGATGCGGCTGCAAAAGGAAAACAAAACTCCGCGTATTGCTATCTCTGTTACAAATGCTTATGTGCCTGTTCTTGAGTTCTACAAACGATACTTTGGAGGAAAGGTTACTCCGCATGGGAGAGGTACAAATAAACCTCTTTTCAGTTGGCGCATAAGCGGTTTGCTTGACTGCCAACGATTTCTTGTCGCTGTCACACCTATGTTGATGGAAAAACGCGAACAAGCCGCCATTGCTCTTAAATGGATAGAGTTTAGACTCACCAAACCTTATCGCGGTGTTAAGTGGCATGATGATTCCTTGCTTACATCCGAAACATACCAAGCGTTGAAAGCTATGAAGCAAAGTGCGCTTCAAGAATCGGAACAGGCTGCGCTGGTGGCTGCCTAAGTACAGGTTCAAAGCCCGCGAATTCATTCGTGGGGTGACTTACGACATAAACTAACATTCGACGCGCGTTGCAGCCATAGCTGTGGTGAAATGTTTGCAGCAATCCGATTAGCTCTGGTCGAGCGGGCTGAGCACGCCTCGGCCACCGCGGTTCAAGACGTGCGTATAGATTTGTGTTGTCTGGACACTTGCATGACCGAGTAACTCCTGCACCGTTCGTATGTCATATCCCGACTCGATCAGGTGCGTCGCGAAGCTATGGCGGAACGTGTGACAACTCACTCTTTTCGCGATTCCGGCACGCCTGGCGGCCCTTTTCACCTCCGCTTGCAACATGTCCTCCGAGGCGTGATGCCGCCTCGACTGTCCTGAACGCGGATCAATCGATAGCCTGTTTGCAGGAAACACCCACTGCCAGATCCACTCTGAGGCGATGTTTGGATACTTACGCTCCAGGGCGTAAGGCAGGTAGACTCTTCCATATCCCCGTTGTAAATCTTCATCGTGAAGTAACTTGGCGCAGGCCAGTTGATGCTGAAGCAGTTCAATAAGTATCGACGGCAGGACTGTGCGCCTGTCCTTCTCACCTTTCCCATCGCGGACCGTGATCTGACGATACCCGAAATCGACATCCTTTACTCTGAGCCGTAGCGCTTCCATCAGCCTTAAGCCCGATCCATACAAGAGGCCGGCCATTAACTTGTACGTGCCGCTGAGATGGGAGAGTATTCGATCGGCCTCGTCGCGCGTGAGCACAACCGGTACGCGCACGGGCCGTTTGGCCCGCTCGATGCCATCGATGAATGGTAAGTCCAGGTCTAAGA
>JANOGZ010000741.1:0-6434 GCA_031406255.1 Pyrinomonadaceae bacterium
GTGGCGCCGCACACGACGCTTACCGATTTACCGGACCTCGATCTCCACGCGCCGACCCTTTTGCTCGGAGCGCTTCGGCAGCCGCAGCCGCAGCACACCGTCTTTATAATCGGCGGAAATCGTTTCCCGCTCGACGTTCGCGGGAAGGCTAAAGCTGCGAGCAAAACGCCCCGCAGGGCGCTCGGCGCGTCGCTGCTGAGCGGGTGAGTCCTCTGCCGCCGCCGCGCGCGCGCCCCGTATGGTCAGCCGGTCGTTATCAAGGTTGACATCGAGCGCGCTGCGCTGGATGCCGGGCAGATCAAGCACGATCGTGAATTCTCTCTCTTTCTCATAGACGTCAGCGGCCGGATACCAGTCAACTTGTTCGATCTCGCCCTCGACCTTCTCGCCATCACGCGAGCGGCGCTGTGAGACATCTTCGAACAGACGGTTCATCCGATCCTGTAACGATACCAGATCACGCATCGGGTCCCACTTTTGTGTCATCTCTCTTAATCTTCTCCGGTAGAAACAAAATTTCCATTCGGTAATTGACGATGAATGACGGGCAGAGGCGAGTGACGCCCGCGAATTTCGTCGACCCGTGCTTATTCATCGCAAGTAGCGTTGGCGACTCACACCAAGGATAGATTTCACGCCACTCCGGCGGCGGCCGCATCGATGGCGGCAAACTTCATCTCATCGCCCTCGGCCGAGACATGGATTTTCTGTCCGGCCGTGATCTCGCCGCTCAGGAGTTTTGCCGCCAACGGATTCTGTAAAAGCGTCTGAATCGCACGCTTGAGGGGCCGCGCGCCGTAGGCCGGATCGTAGCCCTCGCGCGCGAGAAGTTGCCGCGCCGAATCATCGAGCGTGAGCGTGATCTGGCGTTCGGCCAGCAGCGCGCGGAGACGTTCGAGCTGCAAATCAATGATCTCGACGATCTGCTCGCGGGAGAGTTGATGAAAGATCACCACTTCATCGACACGGTTCAGGAATTCCGGCTTGAAATGGGCGCGCAGTTCTTCCATCACACTTGCGCGCATCTGTCTCTCATCGTCGCCGGCCTCTTGAATCTCACGCGAGCCGAGGTTCGAAGTCATGATCAAAACGGTATTTTTGAAGTCCACCGTGCGACCCTTCGAATCGGTCAGGCGGCCGTCATCGAGAATTTGCAGCAGGACATTGAATACATCCGGGTGCGCCTTCTCGATTTCGTCGAAAAGGATCACCGCGTAGGGACGTCGTCTCACGGCCTCTGTCAACTGGCCGCCTTCTTCGTAACCGACATAGCCCGGCGGCGCGCCGATCATGCGCGCGACCGCGTGTTTCTCCATGTACTCGGACATGTCGAGGCGCACCATCGCCCGTTCATCGTCAAACATGAACTCCGCGAGCGCGCGCGCCGTCTCGGTCTTCCCGACGCCGGTCGGACCGAGGAAAATTAAGGAGCCGATCGGGCGATTCGGGTCCTGGAGTCCGGCGCGGGCGCGCCGGACGGCGTTGGCGACCGCCATTAAAGCTTCGCTCTGACCGACGACACGCCCGCCGAGACGCTCTTCCATCGTCACGAGTTTTTGCATCTCGCCTTCGAGCATCTTGGAGACGGGAACACCCGTCCATTTGGCGACGACCTGCGCCACGTCCTCTTCATCGACCTCCTCCTTGAGGAAGACGCCTTCTTTTTGCGCTTCACCGAGCTTGGCGTGATCCGCTTCGAGTTGCTGCTGCAGCTCGACGAGCCGGCCGTAGCGCAATTCCGCGACCTTGCCGTAATCGCCGGCGCGCTCATACTGCTCGGCCTGCACTTTGACCTGCTCGACCTCCTCTTTGGCCTTGCGGAGGCGCTCGATGATCTCCTTTTGAGATTGCCACTTCGCCTTCATGCCGGAGGAACGCTCACGCAGATCGGCGATGCGCTGCTCGATCTCGCTGAGACGCGCCCGGGAGCGCGCGTCCGTCTCGCGCTGCAGCGCCTGCCGCTCGATCTCCAGTTGCGTCGTTTCGCGCTCGACCTGATCTATCTCGGCCGGCAGCGAATCGATCTCGATGCGCAGGCGTGATGCCGCCTCGTCGATCAAGTCGATCGCTTTATCCGGCAAAAAGCGGTCTGTGATATAGCGATTGGAGAGCGTCGCGGCGGCGACGATGGCCGAGTCTTTGATGCGTACGCCGTGATGCACCTCGTAGCGCTCCTTTAAACCGCGCAGGATCGCAATGGTGTCTTCCACGTTCGGTTCGCCGACATAGATCTGCTGAAAGCGACGTTCGAGCGCGGCGTCTTTCTCGATATATTTTTTGTATTCGTTGAGGGTCGTCGCCCCGACGCAGCGCAGTTCGCCGCGCGCCAGCGCCGGCTTCAGCATATTGGAAGCGTCAATCGCGCCTTCGGCGGCGCCCGCGCCAACCAGCGTATGCAGCTCGTCGATGAAGAGGACGATCTGCCCCTGCGCGTTCTCGATCTCTTTGAGGACCGCCTTTAAACGATCTTCAAATTCGCCGCGATACTTCGCGCCGGCCAGCATCGAGCCGAGGTCGAGCCCGATGAGGCGCTTGTTGCGCAGCGTCTCCGGTACATCGCCCGAGACGATCCTTTGCGCGAGCCCCTCGACGATCGCGGTCTTGCCGACGCCCGGCTCGCCGATCAATACGGGATTGTTCTTCGTGCGCCGCGAAAGCACCTGGATGGTGCGTCGGATCTCATCATCGCGGCCGATGACGGGATCGAGTTTGCCGGCGCGCGCCAGCTCCGTCAGGTCCTTGGCATATTTTGCGAGAGCCTGATAGTTGGCCTCGGCATTTTGATCCGTCACGCGCGCTCCGCCGCGCGTCTGCTCGATGACTTTAAACAGATCATCATGGTTGACGCCGTGCTGGCGGAGGATGCGCCCCGCCGCCCCGTCTTTTTCATTCGCGATGGCGAGCAGCAGATGTTCGGTCGAGATGTACTCGTCCTTCATCGTCTCGGCCTGCTTCTGCGCGGCGGTGAAAATCTGGCTGAGGCGTGGGCTGAAGTACTGCTGCCCGCCCTGCACTTTGGGAAGACGCCCGATCGCGGCCTGCACGTCGTTCAAAACTACCTGCAAATTGGCGCCGAGCTTGCCGAGCACGGGGCGCACCACGCCCTCAGGTTGATCGAGCATGGCGACGAGCACGTGCTCGGGTTCAACCTGCTGGTTCTGGTTTCGTTCGGCCGCCTCGATGGCCGCCTGGATGGCCTCCTGGCCCCGTAGCGTAAAACGATCTAAACGCATAAGAGTAAAATTCAGTTAAAGATTAACGATGAACGCGCGGATGATGAATGCGAGAGACGCCTTTCATCATCCGGACGTTCATCGTTCGGGAAAAACCTGGCGCCGAGCGCCGAAAATCTTCGCGAGGGCAGCGACCGCCAAAGATCAGCGGCCCGCCGCGCCCTTCTGTTTACCGCCGGTCGCGCTGTTTGATTCTTCAGCTTTCGCTTCGATCGTGCGCGGGGCAGACGCGCCGGTTTCCGCGTCTTCGCCGCTGATCTGGATCCGCCGCGCTTTGACTTCTTCGCGTTTGTGGAGCGTGACGCGCAACACGCCGTTGCGATATTCGGCCGTCGCGCCCTCTCCGGAGACGGTTTGCGGCAGCGTAAACGAACGCGAGAACGAGCCGTAGGCGCGCTCGACGCGATGATAGTTATCCGTTTCGTCTCTCTTCTCGAAACGCCGCTCACCCCGCAGCGTAAGCACATTATTCTCGACCGTCAGTTCGAAGTCTTCACGATTCATTCCCGGCAGTTCTGCTTCGAGCACGATCTGATCCTTGTTCTCATAGATATCTACGTTCGGAGTCCAGGCTCCACGCGCGATACCCTCGTCGCCAAAAGAGCCCGAAAGATTTGTGGAAAACAAACGATTGACCTCATCCTGAAGCGTCCGCAGGTCACGGAACGGATCGTAACGAGTGATGCTCATAATCTTCAACCTCCCAAGATTTGAGAAAATTTTTAGCGCCGGGCGATAGCACGGCAAGCAAAGATTGATAAAAGCCGGTTTCAGCCGCTGAGCGCAAGGGCATAATAAAGGTTGAGTCTATCTTTGTCAAGTGGCCGGGAGCCCGTCCGACCATCTCGTTTATGAGCGGAAGTTCTGCGAAGTGGTATTAATAAAGCATATAATCTGACATAAATCCGACAATGATGTATTTTATTTCAAGAATGTTCATAATCACTGTAGATAATATCATTTAAACCGGGACGGAGTCTGTTATAGCACTGGCGCTCTGGTAGCAGGAGGCAGCAACAAAAGAGGTGTTTCGGGCAATATGCTTGACGAGAAGGACGAACGCATTCTGGGCATTCTTCAGCGCGACGGGCGCGTTACCAACGTTGAGCTGGCGCGGGCCGTGGAATTGACCCCATCGGCGACGCTTGAGCGCGTCAGAAAACTGGAAGAGCGTGGGTTGATCAAAGGCTATATGGCGATGCTCGATCCGCACGCGCTCGGTTTAGGGCTCGTGGCGTTTATCTTCGTGCGGGTGGATGACAGGGATGACCCGCTCGGTCAGGCCGAGAGCACGGCCGAGGGTCTGGCGGCGCTCCCCTCCGTTCAGGAACTCCATCACCTGGCGGGTGAAGACTGTTTTCTGGTTAAAGTGCGGGCGCGTGACACGGACGATTTATATCGCATTCTGAAAGACGAGTTTGGACGCTTCAAAACGATCCGCTCGACGCGCACGACCATCGTTTTGAAGACCGTCAAGGAGACGCCGCATCTGGCTGTCGGCAAGAAAGTTGAGGGTGCGTGACACGGACGCCTCGAGAAAAGATCGCTGCCTATAGCGCCTGGGCGTCTGTCTGTTTCTTTTGGGGGACGACCTATCTCGCCATCCGCATCGGGCTGGAGACTTTTCCGCCGATGCTTTTTGCGGGCCTGCGTTTTGTTCTGGCGGGTACGGTGCTATTTATAGCTATGCGCGCCTTCCGGCCGTCGGCGCGGCTCCCGCAAGCGAGAGAGTGGCTTGATCTGAGCGTGGTCGGACTGATGCTGCTCGGCGTCGGGACCGGGCTCGTGGTGTGGGCCGAGCTGTGGGTTTCGAGCGGAATGGCGGCGTTGCTGGTAGCTACTTCGCCGTTCTGGGTCGCGGGAATCGAACCCGGATAGCAGAAGCGAACAGAAACCTCGGGCGCCGGTCGCGGAAGTTTGCTCCGCCAGGGGCGATTGATGTGCTGACAAGCAGTTCGCATCTTAAACATCTCGTGACCGATATTTCGGGAAGCAGACTGTTTTCCTCGAATTTATCGTCGAAACTAGCGGGACACCTCGTCATCCTGTTTTGTTCCAAATCCATGATTACCTATTCCAGCCAACATTGTGGGCAGCGGGCGTCAAAAGGCGCGAGAGAATTTGTGGCGAACTATTGATCGGAGAACCGCGGGATCAGGCTGTGGCGGGACGCGGCACACATATTTCCCCGGCGCATGGCGGACGTCTCGAACCATCCTCGCCGGTCTTCTGTGCGTTCTGGCCAGGCGGCCACACGCTCTAAAAAATCGAAAAAATCAGACCTAGTTCAAACGGAAGAAGCGTTTGATCGAGGTCAGTAGTCCCTTTGATGCTTCCTCGGTGCTTTCCTTCGTGGCGGCGCTGGCGCTGAGCGCGGCGCGCCGTTCGGCGATGGTGTGGCTGAGCGATTCAACGAGGTGTGGGTTACTATCAAATAAACCCTTCATGTCCTCATGATCAATCTCCAGCACTTCGGTCTCCTCCGCGGCGACGACATTAGCCGCGCGCGGTTCGCCCGTAAATAAGGCCATCTCGCCGAAGAAGTTACCTTCTTTGAGTTCGGCGACGGTGCGCGCCCGACCGTTGTCGGCGATGCGTATCTCGACACGCCCGCGGTGAACGATGAACATCGAGCCCCCTTCATCGCCCGCATGGATGATGGTCTCGCCGGGCGCGTATGTATGCCTTTCCAGGCCACACGCCAGTTGACTGATTTCATCAGCGGAGAGGGGCGAGAAGATATCGATGGCCGAGAGTCGCTCGGCGATACCGTCACCGTTGGCCGCCGCGGCCACAGCTGAGGGGCGTTCGAGGTAGAGAGTGCGCGTCGGGAAGGCGAAGGTGAGCTTGGCGCGTTGAAAGGCGTACCAGATGCGTTGCCGAACGAGCGCATCCGTGTCGTTGTAGCGCGCGTAATTATCGAGCCAGTACTTGATCTCGAAGTCGACGCTGCTCTCCCCAAAATCCCGTATGCGGACGATCGGCACCATCTTTTTGGAGACGTTCTCGGCCTCGCGCACGGCCTCGCGCACGATGCGAATCACCTTCGCCGGTGAGTCTGAATAAAGCGCATTGAAAAAGACGATGCGCGCATTCATGTTATCGCGCGGGGCGACCTCGATGGATTCTTTGGCGATGATGCTATTGCTCACCAGCACGACGCGGTTCTGGAAATTCCTGATCTTGACGGCGCGCCACGAG
>JANOGZ010000333.1:0-8542 GCA_031406255.1 Pyrinomonadaceae bacterium
GGCTGTTCATCATCGCCTCGAAGCCAAGTCCTCGCTGTCCCAATGCTCTAGACATGGAACCGACTGCAATCATCAACCCGACCATCGTGGCAGGAGGCGACGATCATTGCCGACCCGTTATTCGACAGCGCTTCGAAAAGCAATCTTCCGGCTTCAGAGCGGCGCGGCGCGACGCGGCGCTCGGTAGATTTGCGCAACGTGCGTTTCAGCCCCTTACCGGGCACGGCCGGAGAAGTGAAAGCGATCAGCGCCGTCCTGACGGGGGCGAAGGCGCTCACCGGAGCACAGGCGACCGAGGCAGCCATCAAACAGGTGCAGGGGCCAATCATTCTGCACGTCGCCACACATGGCTTCTTTTTGCCCGACCAGCCGCAACTGGCGACGGCAGAAACACGTGGATTAGGGCTCATTACCAGCGTTGTGCCGGCGACGGTAGCGAACGAAAATCCGTTGCTGCGCTCAGGGCTGGCGCTCGCAGGAGTCAATCAGGGTCAGAGTGGAGGAGGCGAGGATGGCGTGCTGACAGCCCTGGAGGCGGCCGGACTTAACCTGTGGGGGACCAGGCTGGTCGTCCTCTCGGCTTGCGAAACCGGTGTCGGGGAGATAAAGAATGGAGAAGGCGTATACGGTCTGAGGCGTGCCCTGGTACTGGCCGGATCGGAAAGCCAGGTAATCAGCCTGTGGCAGGTAAGTGATGCGGCGACGCGTGATTTGATGGTCGAGTATTACAAGCGACTGCAAGGAGGAGAAGGCCGCACCGAAGCCCTGCGGCAAGTGCAGCTGGAGATGCTGAAGAGCAGCGCGCAAAGCCAGGAGCAGCAGAATCGAGGGCCGGCAGGTAAGTTGGCAGACCGCAGTCATCCTTTCTTTTGGGCCAGCTTCATTCAATCCGGAGATTGGAGAAGCCTGACGGAATAGAGGGAGAGCGACGACGATCTCTTCGAGAACATCAAGCCGTCCGGCGTCGCCCCCGTGCGTGAGTTGTTCGGCGTCCGCCGCGGAGATAACCGTGGCTCCGAGAAAAACTCCTTTGGCAACCGTGGTCGGCAGATAAACTTTCTGCCCGGCGACCCAAGATAGTTTTTCGTCGGCGACAAGGTGGGTGGGCAGTTTCTCGGCCGCTTTGACTGTGGTGCCGACTAAGCTCGGACGACCAAACTGGAGAAAGAGGCGATACCAAAACATCTCGTCACGTCCAAAGACGTAGGAGAGAGCCCCAAAGGGGACGCCAAACTGCAACAGATAAAGAGCTTTCTCGATGTCCTCGGGGCGCGCGCTCATGTAGGGCATCAAGAACGAAGGACGCAGCGCAAAGACTTCTTCTGTTTGTTTGAGTTTGACGCGGCGAATTTGGACGTGCTCTTTCTTGGACTGATAAGAGTCATGGAAGGCGAAGCCGTGCGACCAATCACGGGGAAAGAGTTCAGGGTGTTGAGTGTAAGGCGGTGAGCATATTGCTTGTGAGCTTTGGTCTCCGGTTTTATTCCTGTCCCGGCGCTGTGCCGGCGTCGAGTTTTTGCATCGCCGTTTCGAGTTCTTCAATCGTGGGCAGGCTGCCTTGCAACGCGGCGGGCAGCGATTCGGTGATTTGAAACGCCGAAACGCCGATGGGCTTGCTGTTATCGCGCAGGGCATATTCGGCGACGATCTTATACTTTTCTTTGCAGAGGATGAGACCGATGGAAGGCTCGTCCGTCTGATGCCGCAGCAGGTCGTCAACGGCTGAGAGGTAGAAGTTCATCTGTCCGGCGTCGGCGGGCGTGAACTTTTTCATCTTCAAGTCAATGACGACATAGCAGCGCAGGCGCAGATGGTAAAAGAGCAGGTCAAGGTAGAAATCATCGCCGCCGACTTCCAGATGATACTGGCTGCCGACGAAGGCGAAGCCGACGCCAAGCTCAAGCAGAAACTCGCGGATGTGCTCGATCAAGCCGCGCTCCAGGTCGCGCTCGTGCGCGTCTTGACCGAGTGTGAGGAAATCGAAGTTGTAGGGGTCTTTCAAGAGATTACGGGCGAGGTCTGATTGCGGCTTGGGCAGAGTAAGTTCAAAGTTGGTCGTGGCTTTGCCCTGTCTGCGATAGAGACCGCTTTCGATTTGCAAGACCATGACGTTGCGGCTCCAGCCATGTTCGACGGTTTTGCGGATGTACCATTCGCGTTCCGCCGGGTCTTTAACTTTATCAACGAGCGTGATGTTGTGATACCAGGTGATTTGTCCAAGCGCCTCTTGGACAAATTGCTCATCGGGGTAAGCCGCGGCGAGCGCACGCATATACAACAAGTTGGTGCGAGAAAAGCCTTTCATTTCGGGGAAGGCGGCGTGGAGGTCGCGGGCTAGGCGTTCGATGACTTTCGCGCCCCAGCCCTGCTGTTGTTGACGGGAAGGATGATCGCGTCCGTTCCATAGTCGTAAACGGACGCGAACGTCAACTGATACGTCACTGCCAGCCCCCCATGAATGCTCCCTGTTTCGGTTCGATCCGTTCGAGATATGGGGCCGTGATGCCTTGCGCTTGCGCTTCCTCGTACACCCTGCGCGCGTCCGTACCGTGCGCTACCAGGTGGTCACCATCAAGCGCGACCATTGCCCCAGGTATTCGTCGCGGTGCGCGTTAATCCAGGCACGTTCACCGTCGTGCGTTTTGTAGGAAGGTTCTGCGTCGCCATTCGAGCTGAGCTCGTCAAGTGCGTCACGGAGCCGACGCTGTTCCTCCGTGGGAAGCTTCCTCACTTCTTCAAGTATTTGCTCTAGTGTTGCCATGGTGACCCTCCAATTCCCGTTCAGTTTAGCACCTCTCGGGCAACTCCGCGCCCAAGGGAAAGTGAGACTAATTCAATTCACTAACTCGATCGCTGGCTGTAGTTGTGCTTCGGCGTTGAATGCATCAAGCGCTCATCTGAGAAGGACGTTTAACGGCACAGAAGGTCGGCCGAGACTATGTGATTCGGGAGGAGGATCTAAAGCCTTGTTAAGAACCGCAAAACAGGTCGCCCGCTGAAGACTGCAAAGACCAAAGCCAGCACAAAGAAGGGGTCAAAGAAATGAAAAGCAGCAGACTATCCTGTCTGCTGCTAGTTGTTGATGATACTGGTCGGGGCGAGAGGATTTGAACCTCCGACCTCTCGGTCCCGAACCGAGCGCTCTACCAGGCTGAGCCACGCCCCGATAATTACAAATCATTCTATGTGCGTGTCGCGCACATGTCAAACCTGCACGTCGCCGGCCTCGCGCGCGCGCTGGAGCTTCTTCTCGCGGCGCGACTTGAGATATTCGATGACGGGCGGCAAAAGCGAGAGCGCGACGACCACGATGACCACCTTCTCGATGTGGTCTTCGAGACTGACGCCGAGGGCATTCTCGACCACCGTGCCGAGGAAGTAGCCCGTGAGGATCATGCTGAAGACCCACCCGAAGCCCCCGATGACGTTGTAGGCGAGGAAGCGGCGGTAGGGCATCTGCGCCGCGCCCGCCACGATGGGAGCGAAGGTGCGCACGATGGGCACGAAGCGCGCCATGATGATCGTCTTCCCGCCGTACTTCTCGTAGAACTCGTGCGCCTTCTGCAAGTGGCTCGGCCGGAACAGCAGCGACTTTTTGCGGGTGAACAAACGCGGCCCCAGCTTCAGGCCCGAATAATAGCCGACGGCGTCGCCGACGACAGCGGCGACGAACAGAGTGGACAGCAGGATGGCGACGTTGAGCCTCCCGGCCCTCGCGATCAAGCCCGCGACGACGAGCAGCGAGTCGCCCGGCAGGAAGAAGCCGACGGCGAGGCCCGTCTCCGCGAACACGATGAAGACCAGCCCGAAGTAGGTCAGCAGCAGCCCCTTCGTCGTCAGAAAATCGATGATGTTCTTCGGATTAAGTAGCTCTCTGAGCTGGTGAAAAAATTCGGTGATTAATTCCATGATCAAAAGCTGTGACGGGTAAACCGAAAATCGTGACGAGATAAGGCCGCAAACCGTGAGCCGTGACCGGGAGAACTGATTTTCTCCGGTGACGGTTGACCCGTCACGGCTCTTGATTCCAGCCGTAGCGCCCGATGAGCGGCACGAAAGCGCACGCGCCGTGATCCTCATGCTCGTATCCCGCCTCGGTGCGAATCACGCGCACAAGCCTCTGCGCAACGCGCGTCGCGCCGATCGGCACGACGAGGCGACCGCCCAACTTCAACTGCGCGAGCAGCGGTTCCGGCACGTCGGGGCCGCCCGCGGCCACAATCATGGCGTCGTAAGGGGCGTGCGCGCTCCAACCGAGCGTGCCGTCGAAACATTTAACGGTCGCGTTATAAATCCCCAGGCTCCGGATACGCGCCTGCGCTTCGCGGGCCAGGTCGCCGATCCGCTCGATGGCGTAGACTTGCGCGCCGAGTCCGGCGAGCACGGCCGTCTGGTAGCCTGAGCCGGCGCCGATCTCCAGGACGCGGCTGTGTTCATTGATTTCCAGCAACTCGGTCATCCGCGCGACGATGAACGGCTGTGAAATCGTTTGATTGGCGGCGATCGGCAGCGCATGATCGCCATACGCGCGGCTCTGCAAAGCTTCCGGGACAAACAGGTGACGCGGCGCCTGAGACATGACACGCAGCACGCGTTCATCGCGTATCCCGTAATGATCGCGCAGCCGCTCGACCATGCGTTCGCGCGGGATGCGAAAGCTCATCGCAGCAGAGGCCGCCGCTGTAGCGGATAACTGTGGCGTGGTGGAAGAGCCCAAAAGACTCCTTCTCTCCCAGAGTAAAAGACGCCTGGGCGCTGTTTCGTATAGCTACTACTACTGTGCGTGCTCGACCGATTGATCTTCGCTGAGAATCTCATCGGTGCGTATCTCGTTCCACGGATCGAGGACTGAGAGCGCCTGGTGATTCGTCATGTCGCTACGCATCGGCGTCACGGAAACGAGTCCCTGCTCGACGGCCATGTAGTCTGTGCCGTCATCGCAATTCCAGCCGCAAAATTCCTCGCCGATCCAGTAGTAGGGCTTGCCACGCGGGTCGATGTGCTCGCTGATGATCGGCCGCGCGTTCTTGATGCCCTGTCGTGTGACGCGCACGCCCTGGATGCGCCCGCGCGGGATATTGATGTTCAGCAGCGTCCCTTCGGGCAAACCTTCCGCCAGAACTTTGCGCACCACGACGACCGCAAAGCGGGCCGCTTCGGTGAAATCGAAATTCTCGCGCGCGACGAGGCTGAAGGCCAGCCCCGGAACACCGAGGATCGTCGCTTCGAGCGCGCCCGCGACGGTTCCGGAATAGCTCGCATCGTCGCCCAGATTGCCGCCGTAATTGATCCCGGAGACACAAATATCGGGTCGTTGCTCGTCGGTCAGTATGCGATGAAGGGCCAGCGTCACACAATCGGTGGGCGTGCCGTCCACCGTCCAGTGGCGCTCGTCAATGCGGCGGATACGAAGCGGACGCGCCAGCGTCAGGCTATGCGAAGCCCCGCTCATCTCCGACGCGGGCGCGACCGTATATACATCACCCACTTCGCTTAGCGCCTCTTCAAGTTTGATGAGACCGTCGGAGTGAATGCCGTCATCGTTGGTTAATAATATCCTGATCATATCAATCAAATGCCACGCGCGCGCAAGCGCAATTTATCATGATGATGCACCAGTTATGCAAAAGATGCAAAGAGCAGCCACGGCAACCATCCTCTCTCGGAGAGGGGCCGCACGATCAGCCGCTTGCTCGATCCCGCGCTCACATCATCAATCGTTTCTGAGATGCACGCTTGTCCGGCCGACCGCCAGGCGCTGAAGAACCCCGCGGCGCGAAAGAGAGCGCCCCGCGGGGTTCTTCAGTGCTTGTTCGGCGTGGTTGGAATTAGACCGAGGCTACTTTCGCCGCCTCGGGTTCACGGCGACCCAGACCCTTGATCTGCACCGGCTTTTCAGTCTTGGTGTCGAGTTTCTTGTTGAGCACCATCTCCTGATAAAGCTTGCGCATCATCGCCGCTTCCTCGGCGGCCGTCTTCGGTCCCTCCATCTGCGGCTTGTGCGGTCGCGCCAGGTCGGTTTCATTCAGCACGCCGGTGAAAACCGTTTCGCCCAGATCGACGTTTTTGCCCTTGGCGAAGATTTCATGACGGCCATACTCTTTGTACCACTTAGCGACGGTCGCGTTCTGGTGCATCTGCTCGATGATATTTCTCCAGCCGATGCCGGTATTGTAAGCGCAGAACGAGATCTCGCCTTCCTGCGTGCCGTAGGGGATGATGCACATCTCCGTGCGGCGGAAGTCGTAGTTGAAGAGGTCCTGGAACCACATGCCGGCGATAAAGAGGAAGTTCCACGGATCGGCGCGGCGCTTCGCGATGTCCTCGGCAGTCCGGTCGCCCTCGACCTTGCCGTAAGACTTGCCCGTCAGGCCGAACGACTTATCAAACTTCTTGAAGAGGTCGACGAGCGTCAGACTCTTCGGAGCCCTGGTCGGGCTGTAATTCTTCAGCAGCGCCAGCCCCATCAGCATGTTCGAAACCCATTTGCCGCGCCCCGCATCCGTGATCTGCCGCATATCGGCAACGAGCCCCGGAATGTTCAGGAATTCCGGCACGGGCTTCATCTCTTTGGTATCTTTGTTGATCATCACGGCGGTGCCGACGCCGCAGTTCGGATGGCAGCCGCAGGAGACCTGCCCCCACTCGGCTTCGGGACCATGCACGAGGTCGGCGAAGTCGGCGAAAGCGCCCATCAGTGAAAGCGGAAACCAGTCGCGCGTCGGTTCGGTAATGCCGACCTGTGTTTTCACGTCCTGCGCCAGATGCGACAGCGTATAGCGCTGCTGCATTCGCCGCTCATCGGTGATCAATTCGTCGCGGCCGGTGAACGACACCGGCTGGAACGAGATGAAGGCGATCTTCTTCGGGTTTTCGAGCGCGAAGCGAATGACGGAGCCGACCTGATCGTTATTGATGTTATTGACGAGAGTGGTGACGAGCACGATCTCGACGCCCGCTTCGTGCAGATTGTCGATCGCGCGCAGTTTGACGTCGAACAGGTTGCCGACCTGGCGGTGGCTGTTGGCATCGTTGCCGATCCCGTCGAATTGCAGGTAAGCATAACGCAGACCCGCTTCGGCTGCCTGGCGACAGAACTCTTTGCTCTTGGCGAACTCGATACCGTTGGTCGCCGCCTGCACGCTGTTATAGCCGACCTTGCGCGAATAGCGGATGGCTTCAATAAAGTAAGGTGAAATGGTCGGCTCGCCGCCGGAGAACTGCACGGACATCTGACGGCGCGGCTTGATCGAAATCGCCTTGTCCAGAATCTCTTTGACTTCGTCGAAGCTCAGCTCGTGCACAAAGCCGACCTGATTGGCGTCCATAAAGCACGGATCGCACATCATGTTGCAGCGGTTGGTCAAATCGATGGTGAGCACCGACCCGCGACCGTACTTGATCGTGCTGGAGCCATGGTTATGAAGCTTCTCATCGTTGTGCGCCTGAATGTCGCGACCCGGAAACATTCTTTCGATGTGTTCGAGAAACTTCACGTCGATCGCCATGATGTCTTCGAAGTGCCCGTGAATCGGACAATCCTTGACCATCCACACCTGTCCGTCGCGCTCGATGATCTGCGCCTTGATCTCGCCGACCTTCTCGTTGATTAAAATGGACGGATCGATTTTATCGGCGCTGAGAATCTTCTCGCGCGCCTCGACGACGCACTTCGGACAGAGCGAATCGGTCGTCCGCGGCCAGCCGAGAGGCGGCTTCGACTTCTGCCATGATTTGAGCAGCGGCTTGTCGGACCACTTCGGAATGAATGATTCGCTTGGCCTGTACTTGTTGAAGAACTGAATCGTGTTGAACAGGCCGCCAGCCATTGCGGTCAAGCCTCTTTCGACGTGTTTGATGGGTCGCATCTATCTTCCTTCTCTATACTGAATTGAAATTACCAGAGCGCACAGCAGCATTTATACCCGTACATCAGGAACTATCCGCTCACGCACACTCGCTCCTTCACGGAAAGCAGTGCCGCTTGAGGTCGGCCGTCTGCGGAACGGGCTTCCGTAAACTCTCTGCGCCTCTTTTTCTCGCTGAACCGCGTGGCAGGGATGGCTACCGAACGTTGGAAGTGCCGCCTGGTTTGATGTCAGCCTCGCGAAGTCGTAGACTTTACGCGCGTCGCTCTCAAAACGCAAGCTTCAAACATCCAAATGCGCGGCGGGGCAAGACTGTCCGGGACAGCTGCTCCGCCGCGTTTCAAACAAATTTCTTCCCCTGTGAACCTTGCTTCTTTAGCAAGAATGAGTGGCCAGCGGCCTACCCTCAATGCAATATATATGCCATCCCTTCTTGTGAGCCTATGTGAGGTAATAATTTGACTTGCCGAATAAGGGAGGTTGCGCTGGGTAACCCATGGCGGGTCAAATAACCCCCCCAAGGGCGTTTCAAGCGAATGTGTGGCCTTATGACCCGCACGGTCTTCTTCGATCTGTCTCTCCAGGTACTTTTGACCCCCTAGGCCCCTTAACCCGAAGTATTCCCGAATATTTAAGCCATCCGCATGAAAGGAACCGGCTTGACCGCGACGAAC
>JANOGZ010000347.1:0-9118 GCA_031406255.1 Pyrinomonadaceae bacterium
TCGGATTGCGTCGCGCTCCACAAAGCGCCGATGCCGAAGGTAAGAACAGCAGTGGCGAGGCCGACATAGACGAGCGGGAGCGTCCGCCGCCAATCAGGAGGCATCTTCGACCGCCAGGCGGCGAGTGGAGCCAGCGCACCCATCGCGCGATGGTCCTGAGCTATCGCGTGATGCTGCGGTGCGGACGGCGGAACAGATGGGGGAGCGGCCGAGAGAAGCGCGTCGGGTCGCACCATTTCACGCGTCGCTTCCGGATCAGGGGCGCCGCCCGCAAAGGTCGGCGCGAAGGAAGGCGGCGCATCGGTGCTGGCTTCGGCGAGTTGCTTGAAGCGCTCCAGATCAGCTTCTAATCGCGCACCGGTATTTACGTCGGAGAAACTCGACGCGGCGTTGAATGATCCCGTAGATTCATAGCCGAGAAGGACGCGCACGAGCGTCGTACCGCGCCGTGTCTCTTCAAAGTATGCTTCGCCCCCTATCCCAATGTCGCCGCTGACTGTGCGCCACGAGATGTGTTCATGTGGTTGATACGCAGTCGTCACGGTCTCCCATTCGATATCGCCTTCAAGATCACCGCCGGGCGGAGCGGCCGCGATCCAGTGAGCGCGGCGTCCATCCATGCGGCGCACTTCTTTGACGCTCGGCATCCAGCGGGGAATGCTCTCAAAGTCGCCGAAGGTATTAAAGACGCGCTCGGGAGCGGCGCTGATCTCGATCCATCTTTCAACTTTCCTCATAGCTGCGGCACCTCATCCCACCCGGAGCCCTCGCGACATAAAGTTCAACTGCCGGAGCCACCCGCGCTTTTTGCCTTATCCGATTTCGCACTCTCGGTTCCCAGCTCCTCCACTTCAACATCGGTACGACGCACCGTGTCGCGCACCGTCTCGGCGTGCTCTTTGACGACTTTGCTGACGATCACTTCCTCGACGACCCGCGCGTGCTTGGTAATGACGACCTCTTCGGCCGTTTCGGTAAACTCGATGGTGCTTTCTTTGAAGGCGGCCAGATCAGCCTCGCTGACCGGGCGATCCACCGTGCGGCGCTCGACATTGAAATGTTCCTCGCGCAGTTGAACGGTCTCCTCCACCGGCGTCTCGATCACGCGGCTGTTGACCCGGATACCGCCGCGTTGTACGACGCGCTTCCCGACCTCCAGCCTTTCCTCGACGATCGGTAAGGCGACTTCCTGCGAGCCGAGATGATGATCGAAATTCTGCTCGGGCCTGACGGGCGTGAATTCGGCGGTGCGCTCAGCGTCAGGCGTGTCGGCCCGCCCGCCCGGGCGCGCCGGTTGATTCGACTTATGCTGCTGGTAGGGCGGCGTTTGCTCATTGACATCAACTGCCTGGACATCAACTGCCTCGCTGTTATTCATGATGTCCATGACGGGATCAATCATGCTATCGCTGACTCTGGCGGCGACCAGCGTTTTCCCCTCACGCACACCGTCACCATACAGCCTGGCGGCATCCTCGGGGACGCCGAGTCCATGGAGCCGCTCGATCAGCTCGTCGCCGTCGGAAGTTATGTCCCGGCCATCTTTGCCATCTTTTTCGATCAGGACGATTTCGTCGCGCGCGAGTCCCTTGTCGCCCAACTGGCGCACAACCGTCTGGGCAGTAGTGGCGCTGTCAAATAATCTGACGATCGTATTTATCATCGGCATCCTCCTTATGATGCTGAGGGTCTAATCTTTACTTCAGCCCAAGCATCAGCGCCGGGGCACTTCGACTTATTTCACCGCCCGCGGCAACCATTTCGAAGTAAGGGCGGGAACAGAGGTGACGTTAGACTTTGTCGCCATCTTCCCCCGGCTTCTGAAAATCAACACGCTCGATTGACACCTCTTCCGCACGCAGGATCACGCGTTGTGGCTCGTGCGTTTCGATTTGCCGTTTAGTAATGTGTAGTTCTTCCCTTAACATCAGCCGCTTCTCGACCACCAGCACTTCTTCGAGCAGGGGCACGATCATCACGTCACCCATGTAGCGCACCGGCACCGGACCTTCGACCAGGCGGTTGATGGCGACACGCTGAACGTCGACGTGTTCCTGCAAAAGCGGCTCATCCACCACCTCTTCCTGTTCGCGAACGGTCTTTGTGATGCGGACTCCGCCCGTCTCGACGCGCCGTTTTTCGACCTCTATCTTTTCGACGATGACGGGCAGGATCAGCGTATCGCCATTTTGCTGGTCAGCGTCGGCATTGTGGCGCTGGAGTTCGGCCAGACTGAGCGGCAGAAAATAGCTTCCGTCTTTCCGTTCGACGAGCATCTCCATCGGCACCAGGACCTTTTGCCCGTCGGCGAGATGAACCAGCGCCTCGCGCGGAGGCGCGGCATCGCCGTCGGCGGGACGCGGCCGAGCCATTTCGAGCGTGCCGCGCAGGCCGTTCTTATCGATCATCGTAACTACTGCGGCCTCCGGCTGACTCATACGCCGCTCCTTTCGGTGAACTCATGCCCCAGGGAAACCTTTCCGGGCATGCGAAGCATTTACGATGCCGGCCGAATGACACTTCGACCGCACAGATGCTGTCAGGCGCGCCTGTTAACTCGCTGGTAGATGAACTACGGGGAGATGTGTGCTTTGCCTGCTTTTATATCAATATAATTCGACGCTGTCTAGCCGCCAGTTCAGCAAGAAGTGTGCCAGGTCATGATCGGCATCAAGCATCTATCAATCGTCAATCCTCACGGCCCTGCCATCCCGCCGCAGGGCACGTAACACGAACGATTCCCTCTTTAAGAAGGTCACACACTCGGCAGGCTGGCGGAGCGGACTGAAGCTTTCGCAGAGCTGGCGGCTCCGGTCGTGGGCGCGGATTCGTACAGGAGGCTTACGGGGGTGAAGGGAAAACTTACGTTCAGCTGGCGCGTCAGCGGATTCGAGACTTCCGGGCTAACGCGCGGCCTCGATCCGGTCGCGGCCCGCTTCTTTCGCTTGATAGAGCGCGATATCGGAGCGCGCGATCATGTCGTGGCCCGATTCCTCGACGCCGAGTTCGGCCACGCCGGCGCTCAGCGTCAACCGAAAGACGCGCTCACCATCACCAAACTGCCGCTCGGCGGCGGCGGCGCGAATCTTCTCACCAAGCGCCAGCGCGCCCTCCAGTTGCGTCTCCGGCATCAGCACCAGAAACTCCTCTCCGCCATAACGGCAGACCACATCAGAGCCGCGCACAGACTCCGTCAAAATACGGGCGACCTGCATCAGCGCGGTATCCCCGGCGATGTGTCCGTAGTTGTCATTGATCCCTTTGAATTTGTCGATGTCGATCATCAGGCAGGAAAGCGGTCGCTCGTAGCGGCGCGCTTCCGCATGCGCGCGCAGCAGCGAACGCTGCAACCCGTAACGATTGCGCAGGCCCGTCAGCGCGTCGGACATAGATTGCTCCTGCGCGTTTTCGGCCCGCTGAAGCGCCTGTTCAGCTTCCGTACGTAACTGGTCGCGCTCGCGCTTCAAACGAATCGCGACGCGCACGCGCGCAATCAATTCTTCGGCCTTGAAAGGTTTGCTGATGTAATCATTAGCGCCCAGTGAGAGACCGCTGACTTTGGTCTCGATGTCGTCAAGCGCCGAGAGGAAGATGACGGGGATATCACGCGTGGCCGGTAGCTCTTTGAGCAGCCGACACGCCTGCAGCCCGTCCATGACGGGCATCATGACGTCCAGGATAATGAGGTCCGGCACGCTGGCGCGTGCCCGCTCGACCGCGGCGCGACCATCCTTCGCCGTTATCACGGCGTAGCCTTCTCCCTCCAGGCGCCGCTTGATCAGCGAGAGGTTGACCGGTTCATCGTCGGCGAGGAGAATCGTCGGCGGTCGCTTCTCCCCCTCTTCCCGTGCGAGTGGAAAATTGTCGTTACCGTCTTCTGCTTGTGTGGGCATAGCTCCTCAGGAACGCGCGAATCGCTAAAACACTTAGGTGCACGTGCATTTCGTGAGGTTGCAGAGTCGTCAGAAGGCGGCCAGAACTATCGAGGACGGACAAGCTCACTTTTCGGTCGTATCTTAAAATAGTTTTGTTGACGCCGCAACAGCGCTTCTTTATGTTAAGCTCTGGCGCCATCATCTCTCTGGTCGGCTGACCTGTTAAAGCGAAAGGATTTCCCTCCGATGCGACGACGCGAAGGCGATGGGTGCCCGGTGACGGGCGCGTTGCAGATGGTCGGCGATAAATGGACGATGCTGGTCGTGCGTGATCTGGCGCACGGCGCGCGGCGCACGACAGAGCTACTGACGGCGCTTCATCCCATCAGCAGCCGCACGCTGGTCGGGCGGCTGCGCGATCTGGAACGCGACGCGCTCGTCGAAAGACGCGACTTCGGCGGCAGCCCGCCGCACGTCGAATACGTGCTCACCGAGCGCGGGCAGCTTCTCATGCCGCTGCTTGAGGCTCTCAGAAAATTGGGAGAAGCCCTCCATTGTAACGAGTGCAATGATCGCAAACGACGCACCGGCGATTACTGCGAAACCTGCCCGCGCGCCGCGGCCGCAGAGGAGAAGCCTCCGCGCTCAACGCGTCGCCCGGAACCCGACGACTCGATCGTGCTGCTCTAGGTTCGCCAGCGGCCAACGACCAGCCTGCTCAAAGCCTGTTCACCGGGCTTTGAGCGGAAGCGCTCGCGGTCGAAGAGGCAGCTCATCCTCGGCGCACGCCTGAACATTTGGTCGCCTAGTCTCCGCCGGCGGCAATTCCTTCCGCGCCATCTTCCGCTTTATTCGGGATGATCTCGCCGTCAGGCATGATGATCGTGCTGTGATCGGACGTCACGAGTTCGCCCTCGATGGTGACTTCGTCGCCGCTCGGCAGCGCCACGGGCAGATTGTCGAGGAAACGCTCGGCGTCGATCGCGGCCATGCAGCCCGTCCCGGCCGCGGTCACGGCCTGGCGATAAAAAGAGTCCTGCACATCGCCGCAGGCGAACACGCCCGGCACGTTGGTCGCCATCGTGCGGCCGGCGGTGATCAGATAGCCCACTTCGTCCATTTCCAGTTGCCCCTTGAACATATCCGTGTTGGGCTTGTGTCCGATGGCGACGAACACTCCCTCACACGGAAAGAGACCCTCTTCGCCCGTGTTTATATTTCGCAGGCGCACGCCGGTGACGCCCGTCTCGGGTATACCGAGGATTTCCGTCACATCCGTATTCCAGATGAAATCGATCTTTTCGTTACTGAACGCCTTGTCCTGCATGATCTTCGACGCGCGCAGATGATCGCGCCGGTGGATCACCGTGACGCGCGACGCGTAGCGCGTCAGAAATGTCGCTTCTTCCATCGCGGTATCGCCGCCGCCGATCACGATGATGTTTTTGCCCTTAAAGAAAAAGCCGTCACAGGTCGCGCAGGCCGAAACGCCGAGGCCGCCGAGGCCATATGGGGCCGGGGCTTCGCCCGGAATACCGATCCACTTCGCCGAGGCTCCGGAGGCGATGATGAGCGTCTCGGCTCTGATCACGTGATCGTCCGTCTGGAGCGTGAAGGGTCGCTCGCTCAGGTCAACTTCGTTGATCCACGTGACGAGAAACTCGGTGCCAAAGCGGCGCGCCTGCTCGCGGAATTCATCCATCAACTCGGGGCCCTGAATTCCTTTGGAGAAACCCGGATAATTTTCGACATCGGTGGTGATCGTCAACTGCCCGCCGGGCTGCGGTCCTTCGAGCACGAGCGGTTTAAGATCGGCGCGCGCGGCGTAAATGGCGGCCGTCAATCCGGCCGGGCCCGAGCCGATAATTACCACTTCTCGATGCAGAGTTTCTTTCGTCATGGTGAGTTAGTCAATCTCCTTCCAGCGGCCGAGAGTGAGGGTCGTCATTACAGCGGCGGTGGCCGCCGGCCGTACCGGCGGCGCACGCTCGCTTGTAGCATTTTTCCGGGCCCGTATAGTATAACTTCTATCGTAGATGTAGTCGAATTAAGGACCCCGCGGGAGCGGAGGCATAAAACTTAAAGTCTCCCTCGCCGCTTCAATTCCTTTGAGCACAACCGAAAAAATGAGACGCGAGCCGCCCGCCGCGACGGTTGCGATGATCGCCGTTCTGGGCGCGGGCACGATGGGCCACGGCATCGCGCAGGTCGCCGCCGCCGCGGGCTATCTGGTCGTCCTGCGTGATACTGACCGCGAAGCTCTCATCCGCGGCATTCGCGCGCTCGAAAGCAATCTCGCGAAAGGCATCCAGCTCGGCAAAGTTACCGAAGAAGAACGCGATCTGCTGCTGCAACGCATCCGCGGCGCGACCAAACTGGAAGAGACGCGCGACGCCGACCTCTTTATCGAAGCCGTGCCCGAAGTGATGGATTTAAAGAAGGAGACGCTCCGGAGCGTCGAGCAGATCGCCACGAAATCTTCACCCATCTTCGCGACCAATACCTCTTCGCTCTCCATCTCTAGCAACGCCGCCGCATCGCGGCGCCCGCACCGGGTCGTCGGGATGCACTTCTTCAATCCGGTTCACTTGATGCGGCTGCTTGAGATCGTCGTCGGAGCCGAGACGAGCGATGAAACGGTGGAAGCGGCGCGCGCCTGCGGGCACCGGATGAAGAAGGAGCCGATCATCGTCCGCGATGTGCCGGGCTTCGCCTCGAGCCGTCTCGGGGTGGCGCTCGGGCTCGAAGCGATGCGGATGCTGGAGCAGGGCGTCGCGAGCGCAAAAGATATAGATACCGCGATGGAACTGGGCTACAATCACCCGCTGGGGCCACTTCGTCTGACCGATCTCGTCGGCCTCGACGTTCGTCTTAATATCGCCGAATATCTGCATCGGACGCTCGGTTCCGAAAATTTCCGCCCGCCGGAAATCCTGCGGCGCATGGTGAGCGAAGGGAAGCTCGGACGAAAGAGCGGTGAAGGGTTTTATCAATGGAATGACGAATAGCCAGCCGCGCCGAAGAGCCGGGCTTCACCAAAGCGGCGACTCGGTGCGACGGGAAAGACGCAGGGGCCGTGAGGACCATCATCTCGAGGGCGACTTGACAGCTTAATTAGTATGAATACGCCGAACAACGGGGAGCGACGCTTTGCGCTGCGCATGGCGCTACGCCTGCCGATAGTGATCTCCGGACGTGCCGAAGACGGCGCGGCGTGGAGCGAGCCGACCGAAACGGATGACATCTCGACCACCGGCACGCTCTTTCATCTCAATCAGAAGGTGAATCGCGGCGATCAACTCTACCTGCGGGCGCACCGGCCCGACGGCTCACCGATCGAAGTCAGCGCACGGGTCGTGCGGGTCGCCCCGGCGATCTACGGCACAGCCCGCATCGGCGTCCAGATCCTCGAACCGACGGATAACTGGCTGCGCCTCTTCGTCTCGTGGGTCGCCGACGAACAGACGGCCGCGCCCGGAGGCGATTCATCATCAGTCTAGTAGAGCGGTCGGCGCGTCAGAAGCCAGCGGTCAGGAGCCAGCCGTCAGAAGCCATTCCGGCGCTACAGCGTGCCGGCTTCTGACTACTTTTCATTTGCGGAGCACATCAATGTCGCCATCATACGAAACGCTTTTAGTCGAGCGCCGCGACCGCGTCGCGCTCATTACGATTAATCGTCCGGAAAAGAGAAACGCGCTCAACATCCGGACCCGGCAGGAAGGCGCCGTCGCGCTCGAAGAGCTGCGCGAAGATGAAGGGGTCCGCGTCGTCATCGTCACCGGAGCGGGCGATAAAGCTTTCGTCGCCGGCGCGGATATCGGAGAGTTTGCCGGACGCACCGCCATCACGCAGCGTGATGTGATGACGGGCCGCTCGCTTTTTACGGCGATCGACACTTTTCCAAAGCCGGTCATCGCGATGATTAACGGCTACTGCCTCGGCGGCGGATGTGAGCTCGCGCTCGCCTGCGATCTCCGCATCGCCAGCGAAAACGCCTCTTTCGGCCAGCCGGAAATCAATCTCGGAATCATCCCGGGCGGCGGCGGCACGCAGCGCCTGACGCACCTGATCGGTGAAGGCAAAGCGATGGAATTGATCCTCACCGGCGATATTATCGATGCGCGGACGGCCTTCACGCTCGGCCTCGTCAACACGGTCGTGCCGGCTGAGGAGCTTGAAGCGAAGACGATGGAAATCGCCAACCGTATCGCCGAGAAAAGTCCGATCGCGCTGCGGATGGCGAAGGAGGCGGTGAAGACGGCCGCGCGCGCCAATCTCGATGAGGGCCTGCGGCGCGAGATAGATCTCTTCGCGCTCTGCTTTTCGAGCCAGGACAAGGATGAAGGCGTGCGGGCCTTCCTCGAAAAGCGCAAAGCAAACTTCACCGGAAAGTAAGGAGCCACGCGGAGGGGATGTGAGAGCGGCGCTTTTTTTCATCGGTATTGCGCTGGCCGCGGCCGGCGGCGTGCTCGCTTACCGCGCCCTCTTTCTCGAACCGAGCGCCGCACTCGTCATTAGCGAGGCGGGCGCTGTGCGCGAAGTGCCCGATACGCTGCGCGTCGCGGGCGGTATCGCGTTACTCGTCCTGGGTGCCGGCATCGCTTTTTTCGGCGCTCGCAGGCGACGCTCATGAGGGGCGCTTGACGGATTTTCGCGCGCTACGATACTCTTTGACGCCTGCACAGCAACCATTGCGGGGCCGTAGCTCAGCTGGGAGAGCGCTTGACTGGCAGTCAAGAGGTCAGGGGTTCGATCCCCCTCGGCTCCACCAATTTCTTCAACAAGTCAGGGGCTACCCCAGGGTAGCCCCTGACTGTTTTGTGTGCCTATAGTGTGCCAACTTTTGCAACGCTATCTTATTGTATATATTCCGTCTCACAAATAAACGGGGTCTAAAATTATGGCAATCAAAAAAACCGAATTATACAGCTCTCTCTGGAAGTCCTGCGACGAACTACGCGGCGGCATGGATGCTTCCCAATACAAGGATTACATTCTTGTGCTTCTGTTCGTGAAGTACGTTTCGGACAAATACTCAAACACGCCGTTTTCAGCTTTCAAAGTTCCTGAAGGTGGAAGTTTTCGGGATATGGCTGCCTTAAAGAACACGGCAGACATCGGCGACAAGGTTAATAAAATCATCGAAAAACTCGCCGAAGCGAACGGCTTAAAAGGCGTGTTAACCATTACGGATTTTAACAACGAGGAGAAGCTAGGCAAGGGCAAAGCACTCGTTGAACGTG
>JANOGZ010000748.1:0-4694 GCA_031406255.1 Pyrinomonadaceae bacterium
CATCTGGCGGAACTCGGCATGCTGCTGGCCATCGTCGGCACGCTGCTGCACAAAGACATCATCAGCTACGAATGGATTATTGCGGGCCTTCTCATCGGCTCGACGATCGGCGCCGGGATGGCCTACTGGGTGCCGATGACGGCGATGCCGCAGCGGACGGCGCTTTCGCATGCCTTCGGCGCGCTCGCCGCCGCGCTGGTCGGAATCTCGGAGTACCACCGGCATGGCCCGGAACTCGATCACTTCACGATGGGAGCCATCGGCCTCGAGGTGATCCTCGGGGCGCTGACGACGACCGGGAGTTTTCTGGCCTTCGCCAAACTGCAGGGACTCGTCCGGGGAACTCCTCTCACCTACAAAGGGCAAAACGTCTTCAACATGACGCTCCTCGCCGTCGCCATCGGCTCTTTCGTCTATCTGATCTTCGTGCCGTCGGCGAGCGCGCTCTTTTACGTGGTGGCCGGGCTGTCGTTCGTCTTCGGAGTTCTGCTGGTGATGCCGATCGGAGCGGCCGATATGCCCGTCGTGATGTCTCTCCTGAACTCCTACGCCGGACTGGCGGCGGCGGCGACCGGTTTTGTGCTCTCGAATAATGTGCTCATCATCGCGGGCACGCTCGACGGTTTCTCAGGGTTTATTCTCTCCATCCTGATGTGCAAAGCGATGAATCGCTCGATCACCAATGTGCTCTTCGGCGCCTTCGGCAGCGTTTCGGAGGCGGAGACGTCCGACGACGGCGAAGGAAGCATGAGAGAGATCAACCTGGAGGATGTCGCCGTCCAACTGGCTTACGCCAAGCAGGTGGTCTTCGTTCCCGGTTACGGGATGGCGACCGCCCAGGCGCAGCATAGCGTGCGCGGGTTGGCGAATATCCTTGAGGCCAAAGGCGTGACGGTCAAATACGCGATCCACCCGGTGGCCGGTCGCATGCCGGGACACATGAATGTTCTGCTCGCCGAAGCCGATGTCCCGTACTCGTCTTTATATGACCTCGAACAGATCAATCCCGAGTTTACGTCGACCGATGTGGCCGTCGTTATCGGAGCAAACGACGTCGTTAACCCGGACGCACGCGACAACCCGAAGAGTCCGATTGCGGGAATGCCGATCCTTGAGGTTGACCGCGCGCGCTCGATCGTGGTGTTGAAGCGTGGTAAGGGCAAAGGCTTTGCCGGGATCGAGAATCCGTTGTTCTTCAAGCCTGCGACCGGCATGCTCTACGGCGATGCTAAAGATTCCCTGACACGGCTCATGCAGGCGGTTCAGGAGGCGTGAGGCGGCCTGCCACTTCGTCGGATAACAGCCTCTGCGCGCATCCTCACGTCAGCGCCAGAAGATAAGAAGCTGTATGGAAAATCTTCGCTCCGTAGGAGCGTGATGTTTATAGCTCACGTTAGCTATCAAGAACCAGCTCCGTCAGGAGCGTCATGTCGACATCCCGCTCCTGACGGAGCTGGTGGTGGAGACTGGCCGCCGCCGCTGCTATAAACATTCCGTCCCTTCGGGACTTCTCAAACAGCTTCTACTAAGAACACAGCGCCTCTCCGGGCAATTTCCGGCTTTCACGGCGATGAGCCGGAGAAGCTCGGCTTATCTGCGCGCGCGTTCGGCGATGAGGCGGCGATAGGCTTCGGCGCGATTGAGGCCAAGCTCGCGCGCAGCGCGCTTCAGTGCGGCCCGCCCGTCAAGTCCCTCGCTCTCCAGCGCCGCAACGCGCGCGGCAATGCTTGTGGCGGCCCGGTCGCTCGCCGCTGCGGCCTCATCTTCGATCACCGCACGATCTATCACGAGCACCATTTCGCCGCGCGCCGCTCCCTCCACAGCAAAGCGTCGGGCGAGATCACTGAGGCGTCCGCGCACAATCTCTTCATGAACTTTCGTCAATTCGCGCGCGACGGCCGCCTCCCTCTCACCTAAAATTTCTCGCGCGTCGGCGAGCGACGCGGCGATGCGGTGCGGCGCTTCATAAAAAATCAGCGTCGCCGAGAGAGCGCGCACCTCCGCGTAGCGGGCGCGGCGGGCGTGGGTGCGCGCCGGGAGAAAGCCGCCGAAGAAAAACCCGTCGGTCGGTAAGCCGGAGGCTACCAGGGCGGTGACGAAGGCCGTCGGGCCAGGCACGGAGACGACCGCGCCGCCCCGCTCGATCCACGCGCGCACAAGGCGAAAGCCGGGATCGCTGATGCCGGGTGTGCCGGCGTCAGAGACGATAGCGATATCTGCGCCGCCCTCCAGGCGCGCGCACAGTTCGGCGGCGCGCTCGTGTTCATTGTGCTCATGATAGCTGAGAGTCGGCGTGGTGATGCCGTAGCGATCCAGTAAAACCCGCGTGCGGCGCGTATCTTCACAGGCGACCAACGCCGCTTCTCCGAGTATGCGGAGCGCACGTTGTGAGATGTCTTCGAGGTTGCCGATCGGCGTCGCCACCAGATAGAGCGTGCCGCGAATGGATGTCATGCGCCGTATTGTCGCATTGCGGCGACGCTCTGTGAAAGCCCCGCCGCTTCGTGACAAATCGTTTGCGTACGACGAAGCGCTCGCGTCAATATCTTTCTTCGAAGATCAGCCCCAGCACGCTCTGTGCGCAAAAAGAGAACGGCGCGGACCCCTCTCCGCGCCGTCTCCTTTGCTGTCTCAAGCTTATCGCTTGCTAACAGCGAAGTGTCAAAGTTGAGTGTTGATCAGAAAGGAAAATTGCGCGGCAAGCGGCGACGATCGTTGTTGCGTCCACGCCGATAATCATCATTGCCGCTACGATAATAACCATCGTCCCCGAAGTCTCGCAGGCGGAAACCATAGATGTCCGCGATGGTGCGAAGGTCTTGACGGATTTGTGTCCAGTCGGAAGCGGTGCGCGAATCGAGCCGAACACGCCTCAGGTAAGACTCGACGTGCGTGGCCGTCTCTATTAACTGGCGTGCTTCGCCGGCGCTGCGGTTCAGGTCACGATCGTTGCCAGCGCGATCTTCGAAACGGCCCGCCGCTTCGCGAAAATTCCTCACATCCTGATTAATATGATCTTCGCCGCGCGTGCCGTCGTAACGGCTCCGGTCAAGTAAGCGGTCTAGATTTCTTTGGAAGTCATTGCTCCGATCTTCGATGCGTCGGGCTGTCTGACGCAAAAGGCGCCGATCGGAGTCGCTGATACGCCCGGAGCGGTGGTCACGGTCGTTGTAATCATCATCGTGACGGTGATCTCTATCACGTATGTCACGGTTGCGGCCACGGTTCCCCCACCACGGATCGTAGTTACCTTGCGCTGAAGCTAGCGCGGGCAGGAAAAGCGAAACGAGAGCGGCAGCAATTACGGTCAAAATAGTTGTACGTCGATTACCCATCTTCTTGTGTCTCCTTCGAGAAAGTCTTTTTCGGAGGCGAACGTTCGGGCTTGGCATCGCGAGGAAGATGTCGGGCTCGGTCGTGCCTTCTGCGGCGCTTCATCCGGGGATTCTCTCTATGAGGCGCTTTTCGTGACGGCGACATCGCAAAATCTATGCCACGAAGAAGAGATGGATTGCGAATGAGATAGTACAGACGGAGAAAATCAGGCGAGGGTCGCCAGTGCGTTGTGCGGCGCCATGGTCAAAGACTAAACCCGCTGTCGCGCGATGTCCTAAAACGTGTAGGCTGCGCCGCAAATCGGTTGAGTTCGGAGCGGAACGCCGGCAGCTACTTGACGTGCAGCAATCTGGCGACATGACGGCGCAGGCGATCTTCGATGAATTCGGTGCGCGCGCCTGATGTTTCCAGCGCAAACCATTTCGGCGGCGCAGTCTCAGCGCTACGGACGAGCAGCAATTCTTCGTTCGCCTCGCGATCTCCGAAATGTCCGATACGCGCGCTGGCAAGTCCCCCGCCGCGAACGATGCCATCGCGGGGCGTCCGCGGCCAGCCCGCTTCGATGATCAGAGCGCGAACGCCGAGACGCAGGGTCAGGCGTGTGCCGACCATCGTTGAGGCGCCGACGTGAAAACGATGCGGCTCGTCGCGCGCCAGACTGATGCTCGCGCCGCCGCGATTGGCCTCGCCCGCGATCGCCGCGAAGGTTTCAAGCAGCCAGCCGATGCCCGCCGCGCGCGCCATATCATTCGTCGCGCGCAGGCTCAGGTAATCGGCCACATCGCTGCGCCCGGCCGCGCGTGCCTTTGACTGCGCCTCGGCCAGACGTTGCTCCCATTCCGCATCCAGTTCGCTCACGCTTCTCCGTGCCGTTGACCTGATCTTGTTGTGGGTGGGTCGCGCTCGCGCGCGCCGCGATGTTATCATGCCCGTTCGTCTATCGTTAATTCCTCTAGCGGAAATTTCTTTTCCACCGTTTAAATATTTCTTATATGTCGCACCCACACCGCTTTTGCGCGCCGCGCCGGATCACGAGTCTGACCCTTTCTGTTCTCTTCGCCTTTCTTCCGCTCATCGCGACGAGCACGCCGCTTCCTGCACCGTCGCCGCCGCAGCGCCCCGCGCGTCAGGAAGAGCGATCACGCGCGGCAGTCGGATCATTCGTTGAGTTTCCAGACGCCGCGGCTGCGGGTCAACGACCCGTCCGGCGGGGGCCGCGCCGCGCCGCGCCAACCACTCCTCCTCCTCCTCCTCCTCCTGCGCCGGCGCGCGCGCGCCTCGTCTTACTGATCGTCGTCGATCAATTTCGTTACGACTATCTGGAGCGGTTCGGCGACCTGTTTGTCGCCGGTGGCCTC
>JANOGZ010000372.1:0-1111 GCA_031406255.1 Pyrinomonadaceae bacterium
CACGTCCACCTCTTTCAATTACCCCTTTTGAACTGTAATCTTCCATTGCAGAATAAAGACGGGTTGAATAAGCCGGCTTATAGAACAAGCATGGCTGGGGGGTGTAGACTAAAAGAAAATTGCGGCGACCGCAGAATTCCATGAGAAATCATCATGCGCGGTCGTGTGATCATTCCAGGCCGAACACGTAAGGAGACAAGTACAATGACAGCAAGACTGAAACCAGTTGATCCAGCCACCGCGACAGGTAAAGCGAAAGAATTGTTGGACGCAGTGCAGGCGAAGTTGGGCATGACACCGAACATGATGAAGACGCTCGCCAACGCGCCCGCCGCACTCGAGGCCTATCTTGTTTTTAGTGGCGCGCTAGGGGGCGGCCAGCTTGACGCCAGGCTGCGTGAGCAGATCGCGCTCGCGGTTGGCGAAGCCAATAGATGCGAATACTGCTTATCCGCGCATACGGCCATCGGCAAGATGGTCGGCCTCAACGAAACAGAGGTCGCCGCCGCGCGGCAGTCGACTTCGTCAGATCCGAAGACGGAGGCGGCCCTCCACTTCGCGCATCAGTTGGTGGCCAATCGCGGCGAGGTGACGGACGAGGATGTGCGTCGCGTTCGTGAGGCGGGCTATAGTGAAGGGGAAGTGGCGGAGATCGTCGCCAACGTGGCGCTGAACATTTTTACCAACTACTTCAACCACGTTTCACAGCCAGTAGTGGATTTTCCGAAGATCGCGCTGGCCGCCAGGAAGTCGGCCTGACACGGCTCGCGGTTCATCAGGAGGGTCATCCATCATCGGATGATCCTCCTGATGGACTCTGCAAAGTGTTAGTAAATACTCGCGCCTGATCTCACTTCGGTTGATTGCGGTGCTCGACGAGGTGCGTCGATCACGGCCGGAGACGGGGGCTTGCCGGAAACATGGTCAGCGAGCTTTTCCTCGCGTTGATCCTCAGGTCAGCAGCCTGACCAGAGCCCACCCGAATATAACTTTTACGGGTGAGTCTTCCTCACCCAACCGCCTCGTTAAAGTTTCAAAGAGCCGCACCGGTGGCTTCCAAAGGTTGCTATCTCTGTTGGAACAAAGCCCGTCGTATTTCGGGATGGAGGAT
>JANOGZ010000532.1:0-5942 GCA_031406255.1 Pyrinomonadaceae bacterium
GGAGGAACGACGGGCGTGGGGAAGCCGTCGCGGAAGTAGAAGGACGGCAGGTCGGCATTCCCGCCGGGCGAAGTGTAATCGGTTACGTTGGGCCGGAAGCCAAGCGTCGCGTAAGCGTTGGCGTAGATCGCGGTGAGCGGATAGTAGAGCCCGTAGCCGCCGCGCAGAACGGTTTTGCCGCTGCCGAAGACGTCGTAAGCGAAGCCGAAGCGCGGACCGAAGTCGTTGCGGTCGGGATCCTGAAGCGTGTTTCCGAAGTCGACGCCCGCGTACTCCATCCGTCCCAGGAGGTTCCGGTTCGTATCTCTCGCCAGGCCGTTGAAGTTGGAGAGACCGTTATTGCGCTCTGACGGTACTTGCTGGTAGTCGTAGCGAAGGCCGAGGTTGAGCGTCAGGCGATCAGTGACCTTCCAGTCGTCCTGGACGAACAATCCATACTCTTGTGAGCGAAGATTGAAAGGTCCGCCGGGATTCGAGCCGCGGAAGGCCTGGATTGCCGGAACGCCGAGCAGGATGTTAGCGATGGCGTTACCGGCGCCGCCGAAGGGCACGCCGTTGGCGTCAACGAAGCAGGCCGCGGGTGTTCCCGAACCGGCCGGGCAGTTTGGATTCGCGCCCGTGCCCGGGCCGTTATCGCCATATGCGAGGTTACCCTTCAAGCCGCCGGAGCGGCCGCCGTCAATCGTGTTGAGGTAGCGCAGCCGGAGCTCGCCGCCGAACTTGACCACCTGATTGCCTTTGACAACCGTCAGCGTATCGGCGAAGTAAGGGTTCGAGCTCTTGACGATGAACGGTCCGCCGTCGCCCGCGAACTCGAGGAACCCGTTGCCGAAGCCGCCGGTCAGGATCGAGCCGGACGTTTCAAATGAACCCAAATTTGAATTAGGTATGCCGACATCCTGCGAGAATGTCTCGCTCAAGCCCTGTGTGCCGCCGACGCCGGCGTTCAGGATCGAGATATTGATCCTCGTAAAGCCGAAACGAAATTCGTTCAGCAGCGTCGGGCTGAAGGTGTGCGTATCACTCACGGTTACCTGGCGCGTATTACCGAACTCGTCGCCATTGCCGAAGCCCGACGGCACCGGAGGAGTGATGGCCGCGCGGACGCGCTTCTGATTCTGGAAGGCGTAGCGCCCGGTGATCTGGTTGTTGTCGCCCAGGCGATGATCGACCTTGATGTTGTAGGCGTTGATGCGCTCTTCGTTCAGGCGTTGCGTGAAGAAATTGCGGTTACCGTCGCCTGGATTGATGACGTTAGCGGTCGGCAGCGGATAGGCGCTCAGGAATCTCTGTCCGACTGTGCTGATCCGATTCGCCGGAATGATATTACCGGGGAACGGCTGCCCGGTCAGCGGATCCATTATCGTACCCGTAAACTCGGTAAAATTTCCCGTCCGGACGAGGGCCGACGGCACCGTCGAATCGGCCGGGAACGGAACGTTGTTGCGCTGCCCGAGGTAATCGAAGAAGAAGAAAGTCCGATTACGGATGATGGGGCCGCCGACCGTTCCGCCGAACTCGTGAATCTGCTGCACGGCCTTGTCGCGGATGATGGCCGCCCGGTTATCAATATCCTCCTGACGCCGGCGCTTCAAGATCGGATGAAAAGCGTTGAGCGCCGAATTCTGTCCGTAGTAGAAGAGCGAGCCGTGGAAGTCGTTCGTGCCGGACTTCAGCGTCGTGTTGATGACGGCCCCGCCGGCGCGCCCGACCTCGGCCGGCGGTACGCTGGTCGTCACGCGAAACTCGGCGATCGCGTCCGGGTTTGGAAAGACGCCGATCGTGCCAAACTGCGGCTCGTTGTTGTCAACACCGTCGAGCGAGAAGTTGTTGTTCGTCGGGCGCTGGCCATTGACGGATAACACCGCGCCGCCGGAGCGCGCGAAACGCGCCGCTTCGGTCGAGCCATTCTCGTTACCGCCGCCCGGCCCCTGGCCGCCCGCGCGCGGATCGCCGTTGTTGAAGGCTCCGGCATCAGCGAGTGTGCCGACGTTTAGCGAGCGCGCCACTCCGGGCGTGAGCGTCGCCAGCTGTGTGAAGTTGCGACCTGAGAGCGGCAACTCGGTCACTTCGCGCCCGGTGATCACGCCGCCGCGGTCGCTTGTTTCGCTCTGCACGAGCGGCGCTTCGGCCGTCACCGTCACGCTCTCGCCACCAATCCCTCCGGCGGCGAGCTGGATATCTATGGCGAGCGTCGCGCCGATCTGCAGCGTGATATTTTCACGCGTCGTTCTCTGAAAGTTGGGCGCTTCAGCCGTGATGTTGTAGATGCCCACATCGAGCAGCGGCGCGGTATACACTCCCTCATCATTCGTCGGGACCTGCCGCTCGGCGTTGGTGTTGACGTTCGTGATCGTGACGCTCGCGTTCGTAATCACGGCCCCGTTGGGGTCCGTGACCGTTCCGGTCAGAGTCGCTTTGTTTGATTGAGCGAGCGCCGGAGCAGCGCAGATGGCGAGTAATAAAACGCAGAGATTGATGCGCAGGACGAAGGGGAGCACTCCTCGATGTTTCATCGTAATCTACCTCGCTGTAGATGATGTGCCGGATGTCGTCTAAATTTTTTATCAGCCGCGCAAGACAGGTAAAGGGCTGCCTTGGATTAACACGAGCGCCACGATTTTCTGGCCGGAGCGCCGCCCCGGCCGCCGTATTCAAGACCCAGGAAGTCAGAAGATACGAGAAGAAGTTTGTTGCCTATCCGAACGAAGCGCTTTTAATATAGATTCAGCCGCCTGTCAATCCTTTTTTCAGGTAACCCGCCTGGCGCCGCGCTCGAAGGAATTTAAGGAGCGCCCGACGGCCATCACCCAGTACAACGTTTCTTCGACTTTTTCTCACCGAAAATATTTTTTATGTGCCCTCATCCCGCAGCAGGGGCGACGATCGGACGGCCTCCACGCATGGGGCGCCGGCGGATATGTGCCGCTTAGCTTCATCGATCAGCCGGCAATTCTCTTCGTAAGAGATTTCCCGTGGGGCAGGGCCGCCATCCGCTTTCGGCGGGTACCGGTGCGCGGAGTAGACGGGGTAAGCCTCCGTGCGCAGATGCGCCAGCATGTGGTGGCCGCAGCGCGTCGCGCGCTCATGGCGCAGCGCCGAGATGTCGACGGGCGCGACGACGATTCTCTCGCCCGGCCCCGGTGACGCCTCGGCCACGAGCCGCCCGTCGAAGTCAACGACCTGACTTCCGCCGGGCCACGAGTACGGCGGGTAGTGGCGGAGCGATGCTCCCTGATTAGCGGCCACGACATAGGCGATGTTTTCGATGGCGCGGCACCGGTTGACGATCGTCCACCAGTCCATCGGCGCGGTCGCGCCCCACGGATCCATGTAGGCGGAGACGCGCACCAACACCTCCGCACCGTTGACGGCCAGTTGCCGGATCGCTTCCGGAAAGAGCCAGTCGTAACAGATCGCGCAGCCGATGCGCCCGATGCGCGTCTCGGCGACGGGGAACAGGGGCTCGTCGTATCCGTCGAGATCATGCGGGCTCGTATGCACTTCGTAAGGGATCCACGTGTTGACCTTGCGGTATTTATACAGGACTCCCTCCGGCCCGATCAGACAGGTGGTGTTGAAGACCGCCGCCGGCCAGCGCGCATCCACCTCCAGCATCGAACCGGTCTGGATATAGATGTCGTGCTCGCGCGCTTTCTGTTCGAGGCGCTCGGTGTGCTCGTTCGGAATGGGGACCGCCAGCTTCCGGCGCAACTCGCCGACCGTCGGAAAGACCGGCGCCGCGTGCGCGAATTCGGGAAAGACGACGAGCCGCACGGGCAGAAACGGCGCGCTTCCCGCAACCGCCGCGTCGATCAGCGACAGCATCCGATCGGTATTGGCGCGCATCGCGCGGCGCTCGGTCGGATTCGGTAAATCCGTCTGACAGGCGGCGACGGAGTAACGAAGGTGCTCCATATGAACCTCTCGAAGAAAAATAGATCTCTCTAAGTACAGGACAAAAGGTTACAAAGTCTAATGAACCCAAAGCGTTTGGTTAGGCAGTCCTGATTGCATAATATGCGTCGCAAGTAATCGAACCCATGCCGAAAAAGACTTTTCGCCAGCCGACCATGTTTCTTGATCTTGATGGGACGGGTGCGTGCCAACCATTCTCCCGCAATGTATGCCCAGCAAAAAGCCACCGTCAGCAGGGCCAGCAGTTTCTCCAGTCTCTCACGCTCGGTGACATGGGTTTCTTCCAAACAAAAGCCCCGCGACTTCAAACAACCAAAGAGGGTTTCGATCTTCCACCTCTGGGCATAATCTTTCAGTATCTCTTCAGTTTCCGTGCTGCTTGCGACAATCACATATTCGCCCTCCGGGGTGCGCATCCCCATCAACGAAAACTCTTCTCCCAAGACCTGTCTCGGCCCCCTGAGCAAAACTCCAACGCCAGCTTGATGTGTGCGAAACAGATTTCTGGCCGCGACCTTTTTGTTGCCGCGAGCATTCCTGACTTTCAGATTCTCACGGATGCGCAGGCGAAAGGGAATCTTCTCTCGCCGCAGATAACGAAACCAATCTCGACCAATAAATTCACGGTCTGCCGTGACAAACAAAAGGGAATCTTGGCCAAACAGCTTCAGATACTTTTCCAGCAATTGGATTCTCTCGGCAGTGTCGGAACAACCTTTCTTCTCCAACACCGTCCACAACAGAGGGAAAGCCACGCCTTTGTAGACCAGACTCAGCATCAAGATATTCAAAGGCGTCGTGCCCAAGTACCAATCAGTTCGGTCAATAGAAATGACGAAGGGCGGAGGGATGCCCAGCAGTTTAATGACCAAGGATGCGACTTCAGCAAACGGCAGATCGAAGAATCGAAGGAAGCGCTGGCATCGCTTGTAATGCGAATCAGCTTTGGCGCGTCCGCTCATCACCGCAGAGATTTGCACCAGAGAGACAGTCTTGACTTGAATCAGAGCGGCTGTAAACTTCGCCAAAAAGTTGATTCGAGCTTTATTCCAAGTTACATTTTCACCAAGCGTTCGCTCCAAGCGGCGAATGTCGGCCATTGCGCACGTGTCCTTTCAAGAAATGTTTGGCGACAAATCTTGTCAAGGATAGCGGCACAGTGGCCTTTTATGCAGTGTCAAAGATCAATTTTTGTCCTGTACTGAGTAGATCTCTATATCAAGGTCTTTATCGCATTAGTCGTGAGCCCACGGGGGTGCACGAACCACTTTCAACTCGCGCTTCATGTCACGCGGTCGCGCGGTCGGCTCCATCGCCTACTGACCACCGATCAAAGACGGTAGCGGCGCGGCGACCACGCGCGTGTTGTAGCGCTCGATGTACGCGCGGTGCGCTGGCGTCAGCGGGTACGCTTCGGGCGCCGTATACGGATAACTTTTCATTCCGTGAAAAGGCAGCGGGGCGACCCCGTCGGGACTCGCCGAATTGATATCCATCTCTTTGCTGAAACCATCCGCGGAGAGCAGAAAGGTGCGCGTCCAGCCGCGGGGGAGCGGCGCGAGTGCGGTGGCCGCGAATTCGAGCGTAATCTCATCGCCGGGGCGCGAAACCACAAACATATCATCGGTGCGGCGCAGCAACGCGCGCACATCACCCTCGCGCGTATAGCGGCCGGGCGGCGTCTTCCATGGCGATTCGAAGGAGACGCGCGTGTAATCATAGGTGAACGGCTCGCGTCCATCGGGCGACGTTTCGGCCGAGAAACCGCGCCAGCGAAGCTCGGCGACGGACGCTTCAAGGCGCGTCAGACGGACGGGGAACTCCCCGCCCGAGGTGTCAACCAGAATCTGATCCCAGTAGATACGCATGTTCGTGACGATGCGCACTTCACGACTGCGGCGCGAGAGAAACAGGTCGGTCAAATCAACCACCACGGTCTGCGGGCGGCCGACGGGAACACCGATGTTCTGGATGACGGTCTGCCACTGACCCTTTTCATCTTTGACTTCGAGCGCGGGCGGCGC
>JANOGZ010000536.1:0-4465 GCA_031406255.1 Pyrinomonadaceae bacterium
AGGCCGAGGAGGTGGCGCGCATCGCCTGCTTCCTGCTTTCCGATACGGCGCGCTACATCACCGGACAGGTGATCCAGGTTGACGGTGGATTAGCGATGTAAAGAAGGCACGAATTTGGATTTGCCATCCTGAAGCTGCGTGTTTGAACAGAACCCGCCCGCCTCGATCCAAAACCGTTTACTGGAATTAGAAATAAAAAGAAGGAACCCCGTCAGGCTTTGGGGGGACCTGACGGGGCTGGCTAACGTGGTGGCAGGCTCGGAGAATCGGGTGGCTTGTCAAAAGCTAAAGCTGGAGATCGCCACATACGGGCGATCCGGTGATTTATAGGTGGTAGTGCTTTGGGACGGGCGGAATAAGATTGCTGTTCGGACGCGATATTTGAGGGGCCGAATTTCAGAGTTGGCGAGCCCCAGCCCATCGTCCTGCACTGATTCCTACTCATTGCAAAATTTCAAGTATCAGCGAAGCGTCTTCGATTAAGAATCTGTGGCTTCTTTTAGAATGTGTGAAACTATACCGAATTTCTGTGAGATGTCAAGCACAAATTACAATATTTCTACACAATTTTGTGACATGCTCTTAAGGTCATCTCCAACTTATTGAAAACAAACACCCAAAGGCCGGGCGGGAGACATCGCGGGGTCATGATTTAGAAACGCTTTCAGTCGGTTGCGGGGGAAGTTCAAGGGCTCGGGCAGATTTTCCCGGGGCGCGATAGAGGTCGGGTTCTCCCTCTGGTCTGGTTTTCCAGCGCCTATGAATCCAGAGCCACTGGTCTGGATAAGCGCGTATCTGTTGTTCGATGGCCGCGGTGATACGCGCGGTATTGATCTCTATGTCGGATTGATGATTACCCGTGCGTGTGAGTTCGAGGATGGGGCCGCCGCAAAAAACGAAACGCTTGCGCTGATTGTTCCAGACAGCATAGGCCGGCAGAACGGTCGCATCGGCGCGCAGGGCGATCGCCGCGACGCCGACGGTGGTGCAGGCGAGTCGCCCGAAGAATGGCACGAAGACTCCTTCATGCGGGTGCGTGTTAAGGTCTGCGAGAATGCCCAGCGTCCCACCCTGGCGCAGAACGCGGAGGGCCGTCACGGCCGCCGCCGTCTTATCGATCGGACGATTGCCGAAGCGTGATCTGATCCCCTCGACCATCTCCTCGATGCGCGGATTATCGATCGGGCGCACGAGAAAGCTGAGCGGGTCGCCAAAGGCGGAATGTGCGAAGCAGAGGAGCTCCCACGCGCCCAGGTGGGCGGTGACGAAGATGATACCGCGCCCACGCGCCCGCGCCTCGACCAGGGTCTTCGTGCCATCGCTATCGTATTCAACGATTTCGCGCAGGGATTCGGAGGTCGCCCGTGGAAACTGACTGAACTCGCCGAGTTGACGTCCGAGACTGTCGAAGCATCCGCGCAGGATACGCTGGCGCTCGCGGCGACTCATTTCCGGAAAAGCCAGTTCGAGATTACGCTCGCCTGTGCGCCGTAAGTGGCTGAAAGCGGTGTGCGCGAGGCGGCCTATCCCGCGCCCGGCGGCGACCGCCAGCGGGCGCGGCAGCAAGCCCAGTCCGGAGAGCAGCGCACGCGCCGCGGCATACTCCAAATTGATTTGCAGATTTCCCTTTTTACTCATATTCGAGGACTGCTATTGACCATCGCCGCCGCACGACGAATCGTTAGCGGCGCGTGTGACGCGCAGACGGCGGCCGGAGATTCGAGGTCGACTCTCCGGCCCTGACGGCGAAGATGCGCAAGCGGTTGATAGGAAAAAGGACGCCGCTCGTCGGTCACATGCATAGTAGCAGGAGTCGCATACCGCTTCTGCGGCAGACGGGAGTGGGCTAATTCGAGACGACCGCGCCGGCCTCTCCCGCCGTTGTATCCCCTTCAGATAGCAACTTCTTGAGACCTTCCACGAGCTGGCCGACATTACGCAGGGCCAGTGCCTGATCGTCAGGAACATTGATATTGAACTCTTCTTCCAATTCGAAGATCAGGTTGAGACCGTCCAGCGAATCCATCCCCAGTTCCTCAAAGGTGGTCTGAAGCGAGATCTGTTCCGGAGGAATCTTCCGCGTTTTAGCGATTGTTGATATTACTCTTTGAGTTATTGTGTCAGACATGGTCGCCTCATGTTTTCCGCTTCGTGTCTTCCATACAGAAATTATAAACCATCCCGCCCCTTCGATCTTAAGCCAGAAGCGAAAGCGAGCTGGGAGACTCTGCGGGGGCGATAAACACGCCGCGCCGCCAGACTTAGCCACCGGACGCCAGAGTGTAGCGCGGCTGGCTCCGGCTGACAAACCGCTATTTTGCTTTGTCTTGAAAGCACGTGTTATAAAATCAGTAGTTCAGCAGCTCCTTGTTTACTGACCGCTGGGCACGGGCTTCTGACGACTGACGGTTGATCATATGCCTTCAGGAAAAACACACGATGCGATCACACTGCTACTGGCCGCGCCGACCTTCGCCGCGGCCTGGGGTGTGACCGCCAGCCCGCGGCTGGCGATGATCATGACCGGCGCGATGCTCTTTGGAGGGCTGATGTTCGGGCCTGATCTGGACATCCAGTCGCGGCAGTATGCGCGCTGGGGAGTTTTTCGTTTCCTCTGGTTTCCCTATCGCTTGCTCTTTCGGCACCGCTCACGATGGTCGCACGGAATAATCTGCGGCACGTTGATCCGCATCATCTATTTCGCGGGTGTGCTCGCGCTTCTGGCGGCGTGCGCCGTTTATTTGCGCGCCACGTTTGTCGCCGCCGCGCCGCCCGGCTGGAACGAAATGGCGCATGCCTGGCGGGCGCTCGAGGCGGGAATTCCGACGAGCGGCTTCCGGATGAATGCCGTGTGGGCCGTGCTGGCGGGATTGTGGTGGGGGGCGGCAAGCCATACCCTGACGGATGTCGCCTGGTCGATGATCCGTAAAAGTTCACAGATATTTTAAGCGCGCGTCGCCGGAGATTCGGAAGAGCGCGGAAGGCCGTGAAGTGCGTTGACGGCCTGTTGCTTGTTCGCTTTCCGCCTTTTTAACCTTGATGTCCGCTGCGGCCGGCGGTGAGACGGGTCGCATGACGGCGCACGTTTTCCGGGACATTGCGATTTTGCCCGAGCGTTTTCAGGTCTTTGGTTTGGAGACGCGGAAGGATGCCCATCGAAGCGGCGATCGGTGTCCGCGGATTGCGCGCCAGATTGTGGATGATCGTATAGGAACGCGCCCACGCGCGGTTCATCGCGATCAGCCGCAACACTTCGTCCGCGACGGTGCGCATTGCGGAGATACCTTCGATTTCCTGGTCTGTGATGCGCGGATTGCGAATCACGGCCGTAGAGACGATCTTGTTCGAATCGCGGATGAGGATGGAGCGGGCTTCGCGATCGCCCTTCATCCCGAGCTTGACGCGATCTTTGACTTTCATCAGCATGACCTGGCGAATCAGCGAGACGCGTTCGGGCGCCACATCGCCCGCTTCGGCGCGCGTTTCCCTGATGACTCGTTCGGCATTGGCGGCGCGCTGCTCGAAGGTTTCGTCGTAGAGGTCTTCAATCAGTTCGGACGCCAGCCACGAATCGTCGATATCAGCATCGGAGACTTCGATATGCTGGGCGATCAACCAGGCATCTTCGATAGTCACTTCGGCCGAACTGATCGACTCTGACGCCTCGATGAATTCCGCCGCCGCCGTCATGCCCCGCGCCCGCATTTCGTCGGCGATCTGTTGCGCGCCCCGTTCCTTCTCAAAAAACTCGCGCCGCGTTTCCCTGACGCGCCGTTCGGCCTCGGGCGTGCGCGCGGCGTTGGCGAGCACGGCATCAATAATGGCCGGCGCGCGGATCAGCCGTTGCTGGTTGATTGAGATCAATTCCAGCAGCGATCCATCCGCGGTCGCGCCGGCGAGCGCCGCAATATCTTCGCCCGGTGTTTGAGGATTGAGGGTGACGGCTTCGAGCACCTCGCGAGCGGCACTGGCGCGGCGCGCGATATAGCCGAGCACGGCCGGCGGCGTCTCACTCGCCGCCGCGACGCTGAGCAGCGTTCCCGGTTCCTGTTCGCCGATGGTGGCCTGCGCGGCGCGCGCGATTTCTTCGTCTCCATCAGCCGTAAGTGCCACCAACACTTCGAGCAGTTCGCTCTGCGCGAGCGGCAGCAGCCCCCGCGCGGCGGCCAACCGTGCCGGTTGCGGAGCCTTGCCCGTAACTATCGCCTGGACGATCGGATTTGTTGATGTGACGTTTGCACTCATCGAGTCAAGAGCCAATCGCGCCAGAGAACTGAGCTCGTGCTTGCCAGGAGTCGGGGGTGGAATTTCATTAAATCAGATGATCCTCCCCCGATAAGTCCGCGCGGGGCCGGGCACTCTCCTCCACCACGTTCCCGGCGGCGATCAACTGATAAGGATTAGAGATTAGAATGAGCTCTGTCGGTAAGATGAGCGTCGTTTTTGGATCCTAGCTAGCCATAGC
>JANOGZ010000565.1:0-2529 GCA_031406255.1 Pyrinomonadaceae bacterium
AAACGGGCGAGCCCAGGACGGTCAAGAAGTATGAGCGAGATCGGCGTGGCCAGATCATCCGCGAATACGAACAGATCCTGATGGATCCGGAGCCGCGCATCGATAGCTGGTTTCTCAGTCTCGCGCCGCTCGAGCGCCCGCAAGTGGCCATCGCGGTGATCATCGAAGGCGGCGGTTACGGCTCGCGGACGGCGGCTCCGATCGCCGCCGCGCTCGTCATGAAAGCAAGCGAACTCGGACTGCTCGGCGCGCGGCCGACCGCGCCGCCGCCACCCAATGAAGGACAACCGCCGCCGCCCGATGGCAAGAAGCGCCGCGAGAGGAAACCGCCCGTCCAAACCGCGCAGCAGCGCTAGGCGCGGAGCAGATCAGCGGCCCGGTCGGGCAGGCGTCGGTGGTCACACAAGGAAGACTACCGCCGGCGGATCGAGGTCAAATTTCACCAGAGGGATTTTTCCGAACTGTTCATTATGAAGAATCGTGCATCAACACATCTGCTGGCTCTGCTTCTGATCATCGCGTTTCAGATGATGGGATACGCGGCTGTTTATCGCGCGGCGCTGCTGCGTGGATACGAACCGTCGCTGGTCGGTGCGGTGCGCGACCTGGTGATGTACATACCGATCGTTTTTCTCGTCGTCTGGCTGTCGCGCAGAATGAAGTTTGCCGGCAGCTGGACGCTCTATACCACCGCAATTCTCCTCTTTTCTGTCGGAATGCTCGTGCAGTATCGCCTCTATAGCGATCCCGAATATGGCTCGCGCAATAAAGCCGAGGCCCGTGCGGAAAAGACGCAGACGTTGCGCCTGCGCTTTATCAATCAATATTACGACGATGAGAAGAAAAAACTGATCGGCTTCTCCGGGCCGCAGACGGAGGCGACGGCGGCGGCCGATCCGGAAACGGCCAGGCGTTCCAGCTATACCGTGACGGATGCTCTCGTATCCAGCTATACGTGGATTCCGCTCCTCTCATTTTTCGCCTTCGCCGTCGCCTACAGTTTGTGCACGCGTGATGAGTTCCTGCTCCTGGTGCAGCGTCATAGTTTTATCATCGTCCTCGTGACCCTCGTCCCGCTGGCTCTCGCCGTGGGCACCTCGAGCGCCGGCAAAGCGCTCGGCAATATGACGCCCTGGGAGCCATCAAAGATCCCTTTTCTGCTCGGTTTCGCCGGCATCCTGACGGCGCACTACCGGGAACTGACACGCACGTACTGGGGTATTCCGCGCGCGCGCGATGTATTGCCGCTCTTAATCATGGCGATGATTCCGTTCATCCCGTTTTTCGCCCTCAAAGATTTCGGACAGATGCTGGTCTTCAGCGGCGCCTACGCGACGTTGTACCTGGTCGCGGTGCGCCGCTGGCCGCAGCTCCTGCTATTCGTCGGCTCAGTCGCGCTCGTTGTCGCGATTCTGGTGGTCGGCGCGCTGCCGCGCGATGTGCAGGAGCAAGTCCCCTTCCTGCCGACCCTCGCGCGCCCCGTCCAGGCCGCGCTGCCCGACCGTATTCAGCAGCGTTTTCACCTGTGGCTTGACGGCTTCGATCCGCCTTCACCGGAGGTTTCCTGGTGGAAAAAAGATTACGAAGAGGCGCTGGCGCGCAATAACCGGATGAAGGAACTGGCCGGGCAGAGCTCGGCCATGCAGCGCACGGTCAATGTTGACGTGTGGTTTGACCGTGTCGCCTTCCAGCCGGCGCAGGCGACTTTCGGCATCGCCTCGGGCGGAATGACCGGCCGTGGGCTCGGGCTCGGTTTTGCCGAGGTGATTCCGGTGGCCGATTCCGATTTTATCTATGCGGCGATCGGCGAAGAACTGGGTCTGGCCGGCGGCGCGGTGGTCATCCTCGCACTCATCGTCTTTGTCAACGCGGGCGTGCGCACGGCGCTCGAAGCGCGCGATATGTTTACCAAGCTCTGCGCCGCCGGCCTGACGGCCTTCATCGGTTTTCAGGCACTGGTCAACATCGGCGGCACGACGCGCGCGCTGCCGATGACCGGTATCACGCTTCCTTTTGTCAGTCATGGCGGCTTCAGCTTGATTACCAGCTTTGTCATGCTCGGAATGCTACTGGCATTTTCGCATCGCAACGCGCGTGATGCGCAGGCCGCTGCAGCGAGCGCACGTCCTTCAACAACGTCACGCACCACCGACGACGAGATTTCTCTTCCGGAGGCAGTTCAATGAAGGGACAAACCACGGAAATAAAATTTGCGACGGCTTTGATCACCGATCGGGGCCTCAACGTCCGGCGCCCGCTCAACGAAGATTCGGTGGTCGCCGATAACGAGCGTCATATTTTCGCGGTCGCTGACGGCGTCGGCGGCGCGGAGGCTGGCGAAGTTGCTTCGCAGACTGCGGTCGAGGTGCTCAGAGAGGCTTTTCGCCACGGTGATATGAGCGGCGATATTGAGGATCTGATGGAAATCGCGATTCAGCGCGCTAACTCCTCTATTTTTCAGATGGCGCTCGAGCAGCCGAAACTGGCCAGCATGGCGACCACCATCGTGGCGCTGCACCTCAAAGGCTA
>JANOGZ010000567.1:0-1334 GCA_031406255.1 Pyrinomonadaceae bacterium
GGTTGAAGACGACGCGCAGCATTCCGTGGCGGCGACCCATCGCTTCACTCAATTATTTACTTAGCTCCCATGTCTGGCGACAGGATCACAATGGCTTTTCGCATCAAGACCCGGGCTTCATCGATCACGTCATCAACAAGAAAGCCGAAGTCGTCCGCGTGTACTTGCCGCCCGATGCCAACACACTACTTTCCGTCACGGATCACTGTCTGCGAAGCCGCAACTACGTCAACGTCATCGTCGCGGGCAAACAACCCGCCTTGCAGTACCTCGACATGGATGCGGCGGTGAAGCATTGCACCGCCGGAGTCGGCATCTGGGAATGGGCGAGCAATGACGATGGCGTCGAGCCGGACGTGGTGATGGCGTGTGCGGGCGATGTGCCGACGCTGGAGACGTTGGCTGCCGTGGATATTCTTCGACAAAAGTTTCCAGAATTGAAAATGCGCGTTGTGAACGTCGTTGACTTGATGACGCTGCAATCGGCGGGCGAACATACGCACAGTCTCTCCGACAAAGATTTCGATTCACTATTCACGACCGACAAGCCCGTCATCTTTGCCTTTCACGGCTACCCTTGGCTGATTCATCGGCTGACTTACCGGAGAACCAACCATCATAATTTTCATGTACGCGGCTACAAGGAGGAGGGAACTACGACCACGCCATTCGACATGGTCGTGCTGAACGACTTAGATCGTTTTCATCTTGTGATGGCCGTGATCGAGCGCGTCCCAGGGTTAGCGAATACGGGAGCGCACGCGAAACAACTGATGCGCGACAAACTCCTCGAACATCAGCAGTACATTCGCAGGCACGGTGAAGACATGCCGGAAATACGCGATTGGCAGTGGTTGGCTGAGAGTCCTGATGCTTCCTGAGAGCGAGATGTTTTTGTTAAGAGCATTGGCGGTGTGGCTGGTGATAATGTGTGTTGAGTTTATTCACGGTGTTCTGCGGACACTGTACTTAGCACCTCTCGTCGGAGATTTTCAGGCTCGCCAGATTAGCGTCCTTTTAGGTTCATTACTGATCCTCGAGTTTTACCAATTGAGGTACGCAAATCCTTAAGGTTTTCGCAATAACCAGGCACTTATTGTGCGCTTTGCGGTGATCGACGATGCTAAAACCAGCTCAAAATTCAAGTGCTGTCTACATGTTGTATCAACATGGCGAGTCTACTCCAACATATGGGTCCGGCACACTGTTCAATTGGTAAAACTCGAAGATCTTAACAATCGCATATCTGTTCGTCCGGTGGATTCGAGCTGCCACCACAGGAGCGCTCCTCGTGGTAGGTCTCGTCTGGCTTGCTCTCACCGTTGCTTTTGAAC
>JANOGZ010000570.1:0-4683 GCA_031406255.1 Pyrinomonadaceae bacterium
AACAGTGGCGCAAATTACGCTGAAAGATGGATTGATGTTCCCGTCCGGCTTCGTACGCCTGCGTTATTTTCTGCCGCGTTCCGCCTGACTGGCTCGATGGCGACCAACTGAAAACGACGAAATTGGAAGCGGTGTTTGAAAAACTTTACGGGCAGCAGTGGCGCGAAGGTAATGATGACGGCTCGCAATACGTCGTCCTGAGTGTCGAGGCGCGAATTCTTACTGCCCCGGAGGAGCAAACTGCTCCATGGCGAGGTATTAGCAACAACGATGAGTATCATTACTGGTGTTACCATGCCTCTGCCACGGGAGAACTCCAAAAGGTGGAATCATCAGAATTCTAGTACGGACGCGCGGCCTAACAAGCAGTTGAACCGGACGCGCAATCAGCAGTCTTGTTATTATCAAAGGCAGCAGCGCGCCGGTTAATTCAGGCGTTAGGCGTCAATGAATGGCAAATGATATCCGCGTCGACAATGTGGCTCCGAAAGATTCCTGGGAGGTCATCGTTATGAGCGGAGGCGCAGCATTATGAATAGACACGACATCCAGTTGTTGTACGATTACAACCGCTGGGCGAATGCCCGGATGCTTGACGTTTCCGCCAAGCTGACAGAAGAGCAGTTCACGAAAGACCTGTCGAGCAGTTACCGTTGCGTAAGGGATACGCTCACGCACATCTTAGCAGCCGAGTGGATCTGGCTCATGCGCTGGAGGTGTGTATCGCCGAAGGCTCTGTTTAATCCGGCAGACTTCCCGAATCTTGGCTGGTTGAGAGAGAAATGGGCGGAGTTCGAGCGGGAGCAAACAGATTTCGTCAACGGAGTGACAGACGAGTTGCTCAGAGAGGTGATCGCTTACATCAACACGAAAGGCGAGGAATGGCGGTATCCACTGTGGCAGATGATGCAGCATGTGGTGAACCATTCCACTTATCATCGAGGTCAAGTAGCGACGATGTTGCGTCAACTCGGAGCAGAGCCTGTGCCGACGGACTTCCTCGTCTACTTCGACGTGATGGCGCCCAACAATGTGTTGAACCGGACGCGCAATCAAGATGCTTCCTAAAGATGAGGGCCGCAGCGCGCGGTTAACACGGGCGTTATGCGCTTGCGAGATGTGCTGTATCATCTGAAACGCTATGGATACGAATCTCATTCAATCTGACCCCGCTGTGATGATGGGCAAGCCTGTAATTGCGGGCACGCGCGTCACTGTTGAACTCGATCTTGAAAAGTTGGCTGCTGGAGAGACAGTCGAGCAGATTCTCGAAGCCCATCCGCGGTTGACCAGAGAATCCGTTTCGGCGGCTCTCGCTTATGCTGCGCAAGCTATTCGTGACCTGGAAACCTGAAGGACCTTGGCTATGATGAGAAGAATCACGCAGACTTGCCTGATCCTGCTTTTTACCTGCGACCTCATATGGATCCATGCTGCCCCATCTTCCAGACCACACGCTCAGAAACAAGAATCCACATTGGGAGGCATAGATGCGCAGGCGTTATTTGCTAGCAAGTGTGCCACCTGCCACGGCAAGGACGGGAGGGCGAAAACGTTCAAGGCCAAGTTTAACCACGCGCGCAATCTGACCGATGGTGCATGGCAGGAGAGTGTCAGTGACGAGCATCTATATAACTCGATAATGAGGGGGAAGGGAAAGATGCCTGCGTTCGGTAAGAAACTGCGGGAGGAAGATGTCAACGCGCTGGTGGCGTTTGTGCGGAAGTTTAAGAAGTAGTAAGGCAGTGGTGCAGAGAGCGGGATAGGCTTTGCTAGGAGGAGCGCGATCTGACAAGTCATTGGAGCGGACTGCCAATCAGCAAGTCTCCTGAAGATCAAGTATGAAGGCAGCCGCTCAATTCAGGCGTTATGCGTCTTGGTATCTTGATAATTGCGAGGGTAGATCAAACGCGCGTGGTTACGTACTTATGATAAATATGAAGCTCCAAAGAACACTTGCTTTCCTCCTCGCAATCTCTCTTCAACTATTATTCCTCCTCCTGATAACAAGGGGATGGAGCCGACCGGAAATAGCGTGCCTTTCATTCGTCGGCTTGAATGCTTGATACAATTCTCCCCGGAGGCTCAACTCTGGCATGCGTCAGGGGCGGTAACTTCGGGTTGTTGTGAAGATTGCAAAATTGAGGAGGATGCTTTGAAGATGCCGCTTCCGACGGTCGAAGGGGTCGGCCCGAGTTGCCAGTGGCTTCCGGTAGGTCCATGGGTAACTATCCTGGATTTTCTGAAAGAGCGATACCCCGGTGTCGAAACCGCAACCTGGCTATCTCGGATGGCAAAAGGGGAGGTGGTGGATGAAACCGGGCTTCGCCTGAATTCAGGTAGTCCCTACCGGGTTGGAGCCTGTATTTTTTACTACCGTGAGCTTGATTCGGAAAAAAGAGTTCCCTTTGTTGAGTGCGTCCTGTATCAGGATGAACATATCCTGGTGGTAGATAAACCACATTTTTTGCCTGTGGTTCCTTCCGGGCGATTTCTTCATGAAACGCTTCTTGTCCGCTTAAGAAAAAAAAGGAAGCTGGAACGGCTTGTCCCGATCCATCGCATCGACAGAGAAACGGCCGGGGTTGTCCTGTTTTCTCTCAATCCGGCAACAAGAGGTGATTACGCGTCGCTTTTTCACAATCGGAAAGTTAAGAAGGTGTATGAGGCGCTTGCGCGCACCCTTCCAGGTTTCAGTTTTCCTGTGACGCGGCGCAGTCGAATGGTTGCGGGAGAACCTTTCTTTCGAATGAAGGAAGTTGAGGGGGAACCAAACTCAGAGACTTACATTGATGTGCTCAGGGAAATGCAGGGCATGACTCTATATCAGTTGAGTCCCGTTACGGGCAGAAAACACCAAGTCCGCCTGCACCTTTCGGCATTAGGGATACCGATTGTTAATGACAAACTCTACCCTGATATGAGTATCGTTGAGGACGATGATTTTTCTAAGCCGCTCAAACTATTGGCGAAATCGGTCTCCTTTGAGGATCCGTTGACTGGGCGAGAACGCTATTTTGAAAGCGGTCGAAGACTCTAGTGTGGGGAAGTGACGCCTCACGCTCGAGTTGGAGCGCCCTCGCTGCGTGAGGCGCTCCAACTCGAGCGTGATGACGCTTCACCCGCTGTCGATGATCTTTGCAAGTACGTTGCTCGTAGTCATTCATAGGAAAAGCGCAGGCGATAAAGAATACTGGTTGGAGATAATCAAAGCTACAGTAATGGAGCGAATATCTATTTCATAAAGACTTTCTACACCAATAGCTGTAAGCTCAGGGGCAGCTATTCAAGGCACGACATCGTAACCGATGACCAACTGAATAGAGAGAAAGTTGAGGAGCTGTTTAAGGAAAATTTGTGAAGCCATGACTTACACCCTCAACCGCACCGGCCAGAAGTTTGGCGACCTGAAAGTAATCGGCCAGGCTGCGTGCCACGGCGGTCAAGTTTGGTGGCTGTGTCAGTGCTGGTATGATAACTACCGTAGCGTGGAAGAAAAGCGGTCAGTGTCAGGTAGGATTACAAACTGTGTGCCATGCGAAGTGATAAGGAAATGGAAAACAGATAGGAGGCGATTATGGATGACGACACTGAATATGGAATAGATGAAGAGTTAGTAAGTATTAATGAGATAGTAGAACGGTACGAACAGGAAGACATTGAAATTTCAGCGGATTATGATGCCAAAGTTAACCTGGCAATCTATCACGAGGAAAACGACGATGGTAGCTTAGGTGAAACTACCGTGATGGCAAGCTTCATTGTAGATGATGATTATCTAACTTTTGGATTTTTACATCCACCTGATGAAACCGAAGGCTGGACTCCGGAAGGTCTTGCAAAACTACTTAAGATAGACCCAAACGCCAAGATCTGGCAGGTGGAGAAAAGAATGGATCAAGAAGCAGTTGCGGAAATGTTCAATAGGGCGACGAGTGATGATGAGGATGGATAATACTGCTGTATAAAGTTATCCACAGTTTACCCACTAGCGCGTTTCCAGGCCGGATGAACCTTATTCGAGGATCAAGCAAATGTACAGGTACACATTAAAGCCGATGCCAGGGCAGAAAGCTAAATTTGAAGGCGATACATCAATCAAATATCAGGTTATCAGGCATAACACTGGTGTCGCAACCAAGCACAAGAGTCTTACGGACATTATCAGAACTGACCTGGATTACGATGAGGCCATGGCACTGATCAAAGGATTTAATGATAAGGAACAAGCGACTCAGTTGAGAAGAGACGAAAAGGCGCGGGAGAATCCTTCGTAGAGTTATCCACAGGTGAGCCTCTTGCTTGATCCTATAGGCTTGCTACAGTAAAACCACCTGTACTGAGATGTAGGGAGCAGGCTCACCCCGGTCGATTGCATCTCGGAACCAAACATTAAAGTGGTCGAGCAGTTAGTTAGGGCTTTCCAACCTATCCAGTTATGGCTGGTACTAATCCGGGGAGGCTTACAGCTACACTCACCAAAAACACAAACACCCGCCACAAAGGACGGGTGAATGTGCCCAGTTCTACTGGACTAAGTGGCAGAGCCGACGGGATTCGAACCCGCGACCTCCGGTCTGTTAGGTCACTTATCTACTCTTACACTAACTTGGCGTGTTGTTGGCGTGATGACGTGACAAGAATTACTGAGATGACCTATGCTTTAACGACCGCCGGTTGTTC
>JANOGZ010000578.1:0-3565 GCA_031406255.1 Pyrinomonadaceae bacterium
CGGTGATATGAGCGGCGATATTGAGGATCTGATGGAAATCGCGATTCAGCGCGCTAACTCCTCTATTTTTCAGATGGCGCTCGAGCAGCCGAAACTGGCCAGCATGGCGACCACCATCGTGGCGCTGCACCTCAAAGGCTATCGCGCCACGATCGGGCATGTCGGGGATTCGCGCCTCTACCGCATTTCACCTGACGGTCGTCTGCATCGTGAAACAGCCGACCACTCGGTGGTTGAAGAAGAGGTGCGCGCCGGCCGCATGACCCCGGAGCAGGCCGCTAATCATCCGAGCCGTAACGTGATCAACCGTGCACTCGGCGCAGAAGGGGCGGTCGAAGTCGACCTGAAGACGATTGAAGTTGACGAGGGCACGATTTTTTTGCTCTGCTCGGATGGCATTACGCGCCATATCCCTGATGAAGAATTGCGCCTGCTCCTGATCAATCAAACCGATCTTGAAGCGGCCTGCGCCGAGATGAAGAGGCGTTGCTATGATCGCGGCGCGGAAGACAACCTGACCGCAATCGTGATCCTCGTCGGCCAGCGCGCACCGCAGGCGGTTGCCGCAGCGGAGGAGGCAGATGATGAAAGCACACTCGTCATCGAGCGCCCCACACCGCTACAGCCCGCGACGGCGGCGGCGGCCGCCGCCGGATCGTCTTCACTTCTCCAGAGACCCTTCCACGATGCCGGCGCGGGCGCGGAAAGCAGTTCCCACCAACCGGCCGCTGCCGCGGTGGCGGAACCCGCACCCCCATCAGAGCGGAGCGCGGCCGGCGGTTTATTACGCACGCTCGCGGTCCTGTTGCTGCTGTTCGGCGCCTCGGTGCTCGCCTTCTATGGCGGGATGCGTTACCAGCAGACGTTGCCCGTGCCCGGTCTCACCAGCGCGGCCGTGCCCGCCAGCGCTCCGGCGCCGACTCCGGTCGAGCTTACCGCAACCGATTTTGAACGCCGCCGCGAAGTTGACCGCGCCCCAACGGCGATGGTCAGCCGGATGGCGAGCGACTCCGGAGGGCAACCCCTGAACTCCACCGATCCCGAGTTTCTCTACCTGTACGGACGCGCGCTCCTGCTCTCCGGACAATCTCAAGAAGCCCTCAAGGCTTTCGAAACCTCCATCGCCAGGATCAATGAGAATATGACCCCGGAACGCGGCCAGCTGAAGATTGAAGCGCGATTTGCCACCGCGGCTGCCGCGCTGAAATCCAACGATGCGGCAGCCGCGCGCAGTGCGGCAGCCGCGCTCGATGATGTGATTGAAGCCCGTACAGGCACAGTGCCGACAGGACCGTCGCCGGTATCTTCTCGACTTCCCTGATCGGAGTGGGGGTCTCGACCGCGGAAGCAACAGGGCTGGTTGAAAGCGCGAATGGATGAGTGAACTAAAGCTTCAACAGTGCCAACTCGACGGGCGTTACGATATTCTTGATTGCCTCGGGCGCGGTAGCTACGCCGAAATCTACATGGCACGTGATACGCTTGCGGCGACGAGCGGCACCGCCGCACCGCAGATGGTCGTTATCAAAGCGCTCAACACCTTTCTGCAGGGCGTGCCTGATGTGGAATTGGAGCGTACCCTGATCGAGAATTTTCGCAATGAGGCCGTCGCCCTCGATCGCGTCCGCCATCCGAACATCATCAGCCGCCTGGGGCATGGCACGGCGATCGATCTTTCAGCGAGAACCTTTCATTATCTCGTCCTCGAATATCTGCCGGGCGGCGACCTGGCCGCGCTCTGTCGTAACCATCCCCTGACGCTTGAACGCGCCCTCTTCTTCTTCGAGCAGGTTTCGGCCGGGCTGGAATATGCGCACGAATGCGGCGTGATTCACCGTGATATCAAGCCGCATAACCTGCTGTTGACGGCTGATCATCAGACGGTCAAGATCGCCGATTTCGGAGTGGCCAAAATAGAGGCTACCGAAGGAGCGATCACGCGCGTTGGCACCGACCTGTATGCCGCTCCAGAGCACCACCCGCTGGCGATAACCGGGCCGCTTGACACGGCCTCACTGACACGCCCACGGGCGCACCTGACACCCGCCGCCGACGTCTATTCGCTCGCTAAAACCACCTATATGCTGCTGACCGGCGAAGCGCCGCGACACCTTTCCCTGAAGCCGATTTCAGAATTGCCGGCGTCAGTCGCGGATAAACCCTGGGCCGCATACGTGCTGCGCGTCCTGCATCGCGCGACACAGTCGATTCCGACCGAGCGCTACCAAACAGTGGGGGAGTTTTGGAGCGATCTGCGGGATGCGGCTCTTCCCCAGACGCGACCGCTCACGCGCTCCGCTGACGACCTCCCTCCGTCGCTTCCCCACAGCCGGGCAGCGCGTGAAGCGGCCAAGATTCCGTCGCCTGCGCCGCCGCCGGTCGCATTTGAGCCAACGCCCCCATCGCTTCAGACGCAGGGCGAGGCCCGCCCGCGACTCCTGCAGCGCCCGCGCATCGTCGTGCCGATTTCGGTAAACGCGCCGCTTGAGCGCGCCACCGATCGATCCGAAACAGCCGAGCGCGGAACGGAGGCGGCTCCGGCCGCGCAACTTACCTCTCCTTCTGCCGCCGCCGCTCACTACACTTCGGAGGCCCGCGACAGCAGTACCCGGCTCTCCGGACGCACGCGCCGCTGGCTCGTCGCCATTCTGCTGATCGCGGCATTTACCGGGATGCTTCTGGCAACGCACAAATACGTCAGCCGCCTGCGCGCCGGGCCAGCGGGCGCGAAGCCGTCAGCTTCATCCGTGTCTCCGCTCGGACGTGAATTTCTGGCGATAACCGATGTAAACTTGCGCCAGGGTCCGAACCGAGGCGCGCCCAAAGTCGGGATGGCGGAAAGGGGCTCACCCGTGCGCGTCGTGGACACATACGGCAGTTGGTACAAGGTCGATGTGCTCGAACACAAGCGGCCGAAGGAAGACCCGGCATCTTCGGATCAAGGCTGGCTCGATAAGGATTTTTTGAAAGCGAAATAACTGCTCTTTTATGGCGTGAGAAGGATGAGATAAAAGTGGGCTTACTAGACTCAATACGTAAATGGATCGATGGTGAAGGCGCGGATGATCCGCTTGCCACTGTTGATGAGCAGGCGCGTCCGCGCCGCATCTGGGAGGAATTTCTCGTCAAGGTGGCGCGCGAGGTCGAAGTCGTGATGCAGCGCGAGATGTTCACGCCGCCCGGCGGGCCGACCTATATCCCGCCCGAGTATATCGTCTATCTCAGCAGTGAAGATGATAAAGACTGGCAGGGCGACAAGCGGCGCGGTCTCGAACAGGGACTATTTTTTGTGCTCTCCGAGCGCGCGCGCGAGCTGAGCGGCGCGACGCAGCTCGCCACCAAATCATTCGCCGTCGAACTGCGTGTCGACGGCACGCTCAATAAAGGCGAGTTTCGGGTCCAGCCCGGGTGGGATTCGACCGAGAGCGGGCACACGATGGTGACGGCACGCCAGGGTGAGGCTCCGGCCGCGCCCGATGCGGCGGAAAACGATATCACAGAAGGTGAAGTGACGCGTGTGTCGGCGCGCCCGGCCGAGCTTTACTCGGTCGAAGTCTGGCGCGGG
>JANOGZ010000592.1:0-1327 GCA_031406255.1 Pyrinomonadaceae bacterium
GCCAGGCAATCGAGTGGCAGGTGGCTAGACAGAAGCTTTTCAGCTTGTCGCTTGTCACTCTTGTCTTGTCGCTCTCTCTCAAGGAGTAGATGAAGTAGTGTTAGAGATTCGCGATCTACATGCGACCGTCGACGGCAGCGAGATTTTGCGCGGCATTAACCTGACGGTCAATAAGGGTGAGATACACGCCATTATGGGCCCGAATGGTTCGGGCAAATCCACGCTCGCCAAAATCCTGGCCGGACATCCGGCTTATGAAGTGACGAAGGGCGAGGTTTTATACGAGGGGAAAAATCTGCTGGAATACTCGCCGGACGCGCGCGCCAGAGAAGGGATTTTTCTCGCGTTTCAGTATCCGGTGGAGATTCCGGGCGTATCGAACGCGCAATTCCTGCGCCTCGCTTACAACGAGAAGCGCAAACATCTCGGCGAAGAAGAACTGGACCCGCTTGAATTCAAGGACCTGCTGGGTGAGCGCGCGAAGATCGTCGATATGGATGCGAGTTTTATGTCGCGATCGGTCAACGAGGGCTTTTCCGGCGGCGAAAAGAAACGTAACGAGATTTTGCAGATGGCCGTGCTGGAGCCGAAACTCGCCGTGCTTGATGAGACGGATTCGGGCCTCGATATTGACGCGCTGAGGATCGTGTCGGAAGGCGTCAACAAGCTACGCCGCCCCGATAATGCCATCGTCCTCGTCACACACTACCAGCGCCTGCTTAATTATATCGTGCCGGATTTCGTCCACGTGCTCCATCGCGGTCGGATCGTTCGTTCGGGCGGCAAAGAACTGGCGCTAGAGCTGGAAAAGAAGGGTTACGACTGGCTCAAAGAACAGAAAGAGGGTGCGCCCGCAGCAACGGCCGCGCCGAAGAGTTGAGAGGTATGATGCCGCAGGCGACAAAAGAGAAGAGCCCGTTTTGGACGGCCTTTCAGAAAGCGATGGAAAACCCGGAGCGTGAGAAACTACCCTCCTGGGTCGAGCGTTTGCGCGAGGGAGCGATTGACCGTTTTGAACAACTCGGCTTTCCGACCACTGATGAAGAAGATTGGAAGTATACGAACGTCGCACCGCTTGCTAAAAGGAATTTTGTGGCGGTTGCCGCAGATGCGCTAAGCCCCTTACCTCCGGACGCGATCATTCCTTATGTTTATCCGGAGGCGCGCCAGAGTCATCTGGTTTTTGTAGACGGCATCTTCCGGCCCGATGCCTCTTCGGTGGAAGCGTTGCCGGAGGGTGTGTGGGCCGGTGATCTTCGCCGTGGACTGGCGAGCGAGGGGGCGGAAGTGTTGCGCGAGCATCTGGCGCGCGCCGCCGACGACGACC
>JANOGZ010000600.1:0-1375 GCA_031406255.1 Pyrinomonadaceae bacterium
CCGAAGTCAGCGACGAACTTTCCCAGCAACTGATTGAGCTTTTCTTCATTAATAGCCATAGCATTCTCCTTTATAGATTAAGTGACAAATCGGACATTTCATGTCGTTCTATGACTTCGACTGAACAAGACGTATAACGCCCGGCATCACCCGCCGCGCACACAACCTCGATACGGCCAAGCCTAGCGATGAGAGGCTCGCTATTCGCGGTCGGGTGCATGCCGTTGTTAGATTGCATCCACAATGGAACGAGTCTACTCGTAATAAGGCTCCAGACCACCACCGGGGTATACCTCGCCATCATCCCCTTGAACTTTGGCACCGATATGCTTGGCGATATTAACCGCCTTTTCAATCGTTGCCACGTCCGGGTTCTTCGTGGAAATATCGCCCGCTGACCACTCAAACCAAGCGACGGCTTCACCCGAGTCTTCGCTCCAAATGGCGAAGTGTTCGCCGTTCGCGTCATCAATCTTCAACTCCGGGTCTTTTTCAACGTAAGCCAGCCATTCTTCAGCTGTGATCTCGCGGCCTTTGTTTTCGGCCCAAAGTTCAGCGCGGGTTATGTGGATGTCATAGCCCATAAGACCGGACCTCCGATGTACAGAGCAATCTAACGCCGGGGATAACCGGCGCGCACATAACCTCGAAACCCTCCAAGCTCTCGATGAGAGGCCCGCTTATATCGCGTCCGGTTCATCCCCTTGTTAGATTGCGGCTTTCGTTTAGATAAGACATACAGCATTGTTTAATGTTATCTGAGCCCCTCGACCCTGCCTTTCGTGGCTGTTTCTGCTTCTTCAATAGCAGCTTCAAGTGAAGGTAAAGCCAATGAACCTGATACGAACTTGCCACGCTCGACGGTCGAGCCAAATTCAATGTAGTAGAACTCTCCTTCTACATCATCACGATATTCTGGATCATCGTAAGGGTCTCCTGTGCCATAACGCATGTTGTGTTTGAATATGCGGATGTCACAGGGCACAGACCCGTCATAAAGAAATACCCCTTCCTTTACGATCTCAGAATTCTCGTACATGTGACCTCCGCGAGAAGGAAGCAATCTAACGCCCGGCATCACCCGCGCCCCAATTCAACGTGCATGAGAGGCGCGCTACAGGGGCGTCGGGTGCATGCCGTTGTTAGGCTGCCCTTACGATGCACCACGTTTTTGTCTGAGTTTGAGTCTTCAGCCCGATAGACCGCATCACTGTTGCGTCAGGGCGGAACCTCTAAAAGCTAAGGCGATTAACTGCCACCTTCCCGTTGTTAACTACCAAGATTACATCCCGTAGGGCATTGATGTCACCCAGCGGGTCGGCGTCAACCGCGATGAGGTCGGCCTCTAACCCCGGTTTCACCGAGCCGGTGCGTG
>JANOGZ010000643.1:0-2491 GCA_031406255.1 Pyrinomonadaceae bacterium
CATCCGCCACGGCGCAGCCGATCGAGATCCGCCGCGCCGCGCCGCGCACGATGACGCCGGCCGCGCGCTCCGCGTCGAAGGGCAACTGGAGCTCGCGCGCCAGGACGTTGGCCGTACCCTGCGGCCAGATTGCCAGCCGCGCCTCAGTCCCGACCAGTCCCTGAAGCGCTTCATTGATCGTGCCATCGCCGCCCGACACGATCACGTCCTGCACGCCGGCGCGCGCCGCCGCCGCCGCCAGCCGCGCCGCCTCGTTCGGCCCCGCCGTGCTCACCGCTTCGACCTTGATGCCCGCTGCTCGAAGTCGCTCGCAGAAACGCGTCACTTCACGCGCGCCGGCACGGCCGCGCCCGGCGTTCGGATTTGAAATCAGTATTGCGGTGCGTTCCCTCATCGTCGATCGAACAGGTTGGCAAGATGAGTGCCAGTTGATATCGGTCGCGCGTTTCCGCCGAAAAGAGCCCGTCATGACTGCCGGCCGAAGAATAAAGCGCGTTTTTGCCCGACACGTGTCGGATGTTCCCTGCGCGCTGTGAAGAACAACCGCGCGCGTGATGTCATCAGGCGGCTGCTTCGTGGAGGCTCGAAATGTCTGTGGGGGACGCTAAAGCTCGACGGAAAAGACGGAGGCGCCCGCGCGACTGAGACGGGATGTGCGCGCTTGACCGGAGGACAGCCGAAGCTCTCGCACCGGTTTTTCACCGCGCCTCCTGATCGCCCCTCCGGCGGCTCCGCCGGGCGCGCTACTCCAGACGATAATTCGGCGCTTCTTTCGTGATGATCACATCATGGACGTGCGATTCTTTGAGCCCGGCGGCGCTGATGCGAACGAAGCGCGTCTTCTCCTGAAATTCGGGGATCGTGCGGCAGCCCGTATAACCCATCCCGGCGCGCAGACCGCCGACGAGTTGCGTGACCATATCGGAGAGCGTTCCCTTGTAGGGAACACGGCCCTCGATCCCTTCGGGCACGAGCTTCGATTCGCTCTCTGTTCCTTCCTGCGCGTAACGGTCGCGCGAGCCCTCGCGCATCGCGCCGATTGATCCCATGCCGCGATAGGCTTTAAACGAGCGGCCCTGAAACAGAATCAATTCGCCGGGCGATTCTTCCGTGCCGGCGAAAAGCGAGCCGATCATCACCACATCTGCGCCCGTCGCGATGGCCTTGGCGACGTCGCCCGAAAACTTGACGCCGCCGTCGGCGATCACGGGCACGCCGCTTCCGCGCGCCGCCTGCACGCAGTTGTGAATCGCCGTGATCTGTGGCAGGCCAGCCCCGGTGACGACGCGCGTCGTACAGATGCTTCCAGGACCAATTCCACATTTGACGGCATCAACGCCCGCTTCGATCAGTTCACGCGTCGCTTCGGCGGTGGCGACATTGCCGGCGACGAGCTGCGTCTGCGGGTGGCGCCGCTTGATTTCCCGGACGGCCTCGAGGACGCGCGAGGAATGACCGTGCGCCGTATCAATCACCAGACAGTCAACGCGCGCGCGCACGAGCTCATCGGCGCGCTCACGAAAATCTCCCGTCGCGCCGAGGGCGGCGGCGACGCGCAGACGGCCGAGCGCATCCTTCGCCGCCGAAGGATACTTGATGGCTTTCTGGATGTCCTTGACGGTGATCAGACCTTTGATGTGCTTGTCGCCATCGACGACGAGCAGTTTTTCGATGCGGTGCTTTTGCAGCACCGCCTTCGCCTGTTCGAGGGTCGTGCCTACGGGTACGGTGACGAGCGGCTGCGGCGTCATCACTTCAGAAACGGGAATGTCAAAACGCGTCTCAAAGCGCAGATCACGATTGGTGATGATACCGACCAGATGACCATCGCTATCCACGACGGGGACGCCGCTGATTTTATAGCGCTGCATCACGGCGAGCGCATCGCTGACGGGGCGATCCGGAAAGATGGTGACCGGATCAACAATCATTCCCGATTCGGAGCGTTTTACCTTGTCGACCTCTTCCGCCTGCCGCTCGATCGGAAGATTCTTGTGGATCACGCCGATGCCGCCCTGCTGCGCGATCGCAATGGCGAGCGCGGCTTCCGTCACCGTGTCCATCGCCGCCGAGCAGAGCGGGATGCGCAGGCGTATTTCGCGCGTGAACTGGGTCGCGGTGTCCGTTTCAGCGGGCAGTACGTCGGAGCGCGCGGGGATCAGGAGAACATCATCGAATGTCAAACCATCCATCAGGTCAGGCGTCAGCATGGCACTTCAACTCCCCGTCCCGAATCTGAAATATACAGCGCATTAATAAACTCGGAACTTTGAACTTCGTAGCTTGCGGCAATGATTTTATTGCAGGAATTGTTCGTAATCTTCCCTGGTAATCACCATCTCGACGAGCGAGCTTTTCGGGTCGGCGGACGCTTTAGCCGGACGGCCGTTGATGTTTATCTCGAGCGCCTCGATTTTACTCTTCGAGTACTGAAGACTCAACCGACTCTCCGGCGCGAACTCTTTTATCTCATCCGGGCTCAGCGTGGTCT
>JANOGZ010000663.1:0-2156 GCA_031406255.1 Pyrinomonadaceae bacterium
AGCCACGCGCGCTTTCCGACGAGCACCAGTTGCGGCAGCTTAGCGTGTGAACGTGCGCGGCGCAAGCCTGCATAAGCCCGGATCAGGCGCACCAGGTTTTTACGCGGCTGAATGGAACCGACGGCCAGAATGTAATCGCCCTCAATTCCGTAAGCCCGGCGCACGCGCGCTATCTCTCGCTCGTCCTCAACGGGCTTAAAATGCGGCGCCGCCGCCAGCGGGACGACGCTCATACGCTCCGGCGCGATACCATAAGTTTCGGCAATATCGCGGCGCGTGTGCTCGGAGGGGGTAATGATGCGCGCCGCCGCGCGGGCCGTCCGGCGCACCGTCAGACGGAGCTGCATCCAGCTCCGTCGCTTGAACGTTTCCGGTAAATGCTCGAACGAAATATCGTGAATACTCGTCGTCACCGGGCATGGCGCAAAGGGGGGGGCAGTGTATTGTACATGAAGCAGGTCGACCGGACGACGGCGCAACTCCGCGACGAGGGTGACGGGGATGCGCACGAGCGGCGTATGCGGCATCGTCAGCCGTACCGCGACGTGCGGCCAGCGACCTGCGTATCTCTCGACGGCCGCGCGTTTCGTAACGTACAGGGTGTAGCGGTTAGCTGAATCAAATTCTGCCAGCGCCTCAATGAGATTAGTAATGTACGTCTCATTGCCGGCTAAACCCGTGCCGACAGAATGCGCGTCAATGGCGATGTGCAAAACGGTCAACTCTCCCGTTCGCGGTGCGAGATGGCTCGGTGAAGTTCTTCAAGCGGGCGAGTTTAGCTTATCACTTCAGGCATTGGGAAGCACGCCGCGAAAGCTCCGGCGATGAAGCGGACACGCACCGTGCTCGCGCAGGGCGGCGAGGTGCGCGCGCGTACCGTAACCGACATGGCGCGCAAAGCCATACTGCGGATACAAGGCATCGTAATCCCTCATCAGCGCGTCGCGATAAGTCTTAGCGATCACGGAGGCGGCGGCGATCGAGGCTGAAACGCAGTCGCCGCCGATAATAGCGCGCTGCGGAAGTCCCGTCTCTTTCAGTTCCAGCGCATCGATCAAAAGAAAATCGGCGCACGGCTGAAGATCGGTGAGCGCGGCGCGCATCGCGCGGCGCGTCGCCTGCAGGATATTTATGCGATCTATCTCTTCGGGGGAAATAACACCGATACTGAAGGCGAGCGCCGTCTGCCGCAATTCACCGGCGATGCGCTCGCGCTCTCGTGCCGTCAGTTTTTTCGAATCATTCAAGCCTTCCGGCAGCGGCGCCGCCGGATTGAGGATACAGGCGGCCGCAACCACCGGACCGGCCAGCGCGCCGCGCCCGACCTCATCCAATCCGGCAATCGCTTTGTAGCCGCACGCGTGGGCCTCCGCCTCGAAGGCGATGCCCACCAGCGACCCTGGTTTACGCCGACCCATACGCTAAAATGACTAACCACCAATTCGCGGAGCGTGAACACGAGATTTTCCTCATCTCTCCGGAAGCGCTCATCCCTTTTTGGCAGCCGCGCTCTGCGTCTGCTCGCCGGCGGCGGCGGTAGTGCGCGTATCGCGCTCGCGTATCCGCGCTGCTTTGCCGCGCAGATTACGCAGGTAATAAAGCTTGGCGCGCCGCACGCGGCCCCGTTTGATGACGTCGATGTGATCGACGATCGTCGCATGCAGCGGAAAGATTCTCTCGACGCCGACGCCGAAGCTGGTCTTGCGCACGGTAATCGTTTCGCGCGCGCCGCCGCCTTTCCGCGCGATCACGATGCCTTCAAAGACCTGGAGGCGTTCTTTGGTTTCCGATTCCTTGATACGCACGTGGACGCGCACCGTATCGCCCGACTGAAAATCCGGAATATTGTCGCGCAGCTGCGTCTGTTCGATACCATCCAAACGATTCATGATTTCACCTCTTAATATTTCAACTGTGCCGTCTCAGATTGGCGGAAACCCTACATTAAGAATCCTCAAACTGCACAACTACTTCCCCGTTTCATCAGGCTCGCGCGGGTTGCTGGCGGCGCGCTCAAGCAGGTCGGGCCGGTTGCGCTGCGTTTTATGAAGCGCCGCGCGCCGTCGCCAACGCGCAATCTCCGCATGATTGCCGCTCAGCAAGACCTCCGGCACGCGCAGACCGCGAAACTCCGGCGGTCGCGTGTAATGCGGATA
>JANOGZ010000665.1:0-2454 GCA_031406255.1 Pyrinomonadaceae bacterium
GCACGGGCTCGCCCGATCCATCTCTCCGGGTCCGTAAGAGTGACGTTAACAAAATCAATCGTGCCATTTAGCAACCCCGGGGTTGTGCTGACAGATCCGGGTTAGGGATATGCTTACTCGACGCATCGCGGAGTGACACTAAATTCAAGCATGAAAAAGGTCAACAACCTCACACTCATCATTTTCTTCGGTGCTCTCACGCTGGTTTCAACCGCAGTCGTCATCCTCACCTGGGAGAAAGTGTTGCTGCCGCCCTACTATACGTGGGTCGGGAAACAGTATCCCGGCGACGAAAACCGTGAGTTGCGGTGGAAGATAGAGCAGCGAACCGAGCACTTTTTCATCTCCCTCACGGTCGACATCATCGTAGTGACGCTTCTGCTCCGGATGGTGAGCCGTAAGCAGCGTGAGCTGCGCGCGAGCGAGGAGCGGTACCGCGCGCTATTCGAACACGCGAATGACGGCATCGGCGTGGTGACAAGCACCGATCATCGGTTCGTCGAGGTCAATAATAAGTTCGGTGAGATACTCGGCTACCAGCCGCAACAACTCGTCGGCAAAAATATCAACGATCTCGGCTTGAACATCGGCGACGGCTCGAAGCTGCTGGTTGACGGTTCCGCGCCCGGCGGCAGCCAGCTCGCGATCCACACCTCTACGGGCAAGCCCTTGTCCGTCTCAGTCTCTTTCACCACGCTTTCAACCGATAAAGAGAAACTACTGATACTAATCATCCATGACCTCTCGGAGCACAAGCGTCTCGAAGCAGAGAAGGAGGAGATGCAGCGCCAGTTATTCCAGTCGTCGAAACTGGCTTCGGTCGGCGAGCTGTCGGCCGGAGTGGCGCACGAGATAAATAACCCGCTCAACGCCATCATCAACTTCGCCCAGTTGCTGAAGGATGACGATGTGGCGCGCAACGAGTTTGAGCGGCAGATGGTCGATGGCATCATCGACGAGGGCGGACGCATCGCCAGAATCACTCACGACCTGTTGACCTTCGCCCGCCGCGACTCGCACGAACTGACCCATGTCAATATTTCTGAGACGATAAACAATTCGATGTCGCTGTTCGGTCGCCAGCTGGAAAAAGACGACATCTCGGTCGAGTTAAATGTGGACGAAGCCCTGCCGCCGGTGATGGCCGACGGTTCGCGGCTCCGGCAGGTCATCGTCAACATGATCAGCAACGCGCGCAACGCATTGCGCGATAAACCTTCCGCGCCGAAGTTATTTCGCATTACCGCGCACGCGGTGGAACGTGCGGGCGGCCCGTGGGTGATGATCGAATTCTATGATAACGGTATGGGAATCAAGCGCGAGGATATCGACAAGATATTCGATCCCTTTTTCACCACACGACGAGACGACGGGGGGACGGGTCTCGGTCTGAGTCTGAGTTTTGGAATCATACGGGACTACGGCGGTAAGATAGCTGTCGAGAGCGAAGTGTGCGGCTATACGCGCTTCACTGTTGAGCTGCCGGCGGTCGGTTCGGAGGAAACCGAATATGCCGAAAGTTTTGTTGGTGGACGATGAACCCGGTATTCGTCTGACCATGGGGGAGTTCCTCAAGCGCGAGGGCTACGAGACCCTGATGGCATCCGACTATGACGGCGCAGTCGCCATCCTTAACACCACAGATATCGACGTGGCAGTGGTAGATATCATTATGCCGCGTAAAAGCGGCATTGAAGTTCTGAAGGAAATACGCCAGCGCGAGCCATATATCCCGGTCATCATGATAACCGGCGAGCCAAACCTCTCGCAGGTCCCGGAGATCGTGCGCGCGGGCGCGTACGATTTCATGTCCAAGCCGGTTATTAAAGAGGTGCTGATCAAGGCCGTTTCGCGGGCGGTTGAGAAGAAGCGGCTGATCGACGAGAAGCGCGCTCTGGAACTGGAGGTCAAACGCTACGCCGAAGAACTCGAGGCGCGCGTGGCCGAGCGCACGGCGGAGCTTCGTCAGCGAGAGGAAGCGCTTCGCGATTCGGAAGCGCGGCACCGGTTGCTGTTCGAGAGCAACCCGCTCCCGATACTCGTCTATGATTTTGAGACGCTCGCTTTCCTTGCCGTCAACGGGGCCGCCGTCAGCCGCTACGGATACACCCTCGAAGAGTTTCTCACAATGACCGCCAAAGACCTTTGTCCGCCGGAGGAGGCCCCCGTTTTTCTTGAGACGATATCCAAGTCAACCGCCGAACCTTTTGCCATGTGCAAGCGAAGGCATCAGGTAAAGGGCGGGACCATCATCAACGTGGAGACCACGGCGCGACCGATTGTCTTTGCCGGAAGACCCGCGGTGCTGGTGCTGGTCAACGATATCACCGATCGCGTGCGCGGCGAGGAAACGCTCCGCCAGATGCAGGCCCAGCTCGCGCACAGCGAGAAAATCGCGGCGCTTGGCCGCGTCGCCGCGCAGGTCGCCCACGAGGTCAAGAACCCGCTCGCCGG
>JANOGZ010000668.1:0-1649 GCA_031406255.1 Pyrinomonadaceae bacterium
GGGCATCAGCCTTTCTTTGGGTTTTCTTACACTCGCTTTGTGGCTTTACATCGTCTTAAGACTTATGCCGAGATTGAAGTTGTTGAAAAAGGCGGAAGCCGAGAACTTCAATCCTGCGCCGCTTTATCTAGTTTTCATACCTAGCGTCGTGTTCATCCTTCAAATAACGCTTGCCGCTCCCGCCAGGGAGTTCAGCAGAAACCGCGCAATCGCGCAGAGCGCAGAATTGATGAATGACATCGAGGAGTTCCATACACGGCATGGACGTTATCCGAGTTCTCTGCTGGCTGTTAATAAAGACTACCATCCATCTGTTGTTGGCATCGGGCAGTTCCATTACGCACCTAACGGAGATGCATACAATTTGTTCTTTGAGCAACCTAAATTCCTGTTCGATTTCGGTATCAGGGAGATCGTGATGTACAACAAGCTTGATGAGCATCTTATCGTAAGTCACGCCGCGTGGATTCTTACGGGCCCACCGGGAGAGGTGGAAATACGGCGAGGATGGCATGACGTTCATGCCGCCTCAAGCCCGCATTGGAAATACTTTTGGTCTGATTGACTCACATCGCGCCGCCTAACAACGGCATGCACCCGACCGCGAATAGCGGGTCTCTCATGCGCAAGACTTGGCCGTGTCGAGGTTGAGTGCGCGGCGGGTGATGCCGGGCGTTCGGCGTCTAATCGCGTGGAGTGAAGTATGAAGATAATCGCGCGTCTCGTTGCTGTGCTAATCGTAGCCACATGTGCCGGACAAACAAAGCTGGCGCCCGGCGAAGGCAAAAATCGCTTCGCGCTGCAACTGTCCCCAACGTGTCTGGCGGCTCCAAGACCAACTGACGAGTTGTCCTCCGAGTTGGAGAAGGTAGCCCTGGAAGAGATGAAAGCGAGCGGAATACCTGGAGCCGCCATCGGCATTGTCAGTGGAGAGAATATCCTACTGGTAAAGGGATTTGGTGTTGCTAGCGTCGAGACCGGTCTTCCGGTGACTGCTGACACGCTGTTTCGCCTTGGCTCCACAACGAAGATGTTCACAGCCGCTGTGTTGGTGCAGATGGCGCTGGATGGAAAGATCGACCTCCATAAACCGATCGGTCAGTACGTGAAGCGTTTGGATCCTACGATCGCGAAACTGACGGCGGATCAGTTGTTGAGCCACACGGCGGGGCTTCGGAACGACGACCCGCCATCAGATCGCGCTGGCGAGTCTGCGCTGGGAAAAGAGATCCTGTCATGGAGAGCGAAGCAGTTGATTGTGCCGCCGGGTGTCGTTTACTCGTACTCAAACGATGGTTATTGGCTGGCCGGCTACGTTGCCGAGACGGTCGCGGGAAAGCCCTACGCGAGTGTAATGGAAGATGAGTTACTCAAACCGCTTGGCATGACCAGAAGCACGTTTCGTCTGGATATGGCAAGTACTTATCCCCTGGCGCTGGGCCATCGCGTTTCGGACGGAAAGCCTTATGTGGTGCGTCCCGTTCCAGATAACCCTGCGGGTTGGCCATCAGGAGCCCTTTTCTCTACCGCCAACGATCTGTGTCGCTGGCTCCTGGCCTTCATGAATGACGGTCGGCTTGATGGAAAACAGGTGCTGCGCAAGGGCTTATTCGAACAGCTTGCGGCGGCTCATGCGGATGTACTCACCT
>JANOGZ010000669.1:0-2133 GCA_031406255.1 Pyrinomonadaceae bacterium
TCGCCGCCAGGACCGTCAATCTCAGAGCAACCAGCGGAACGCTCCCGGCAATCGCCTCCACACCCTGCTTCGGATCACCAAGTCCGATGGCGACCGCCAGACGGAAAAAAAGGCCGTTGACTCCGGCCGGAGAACCAATCGCGAAGACTCCAAGGAGGGCGGCGCCAAGCGCGACGGCGAGCGCTGCCGCGACAGGTACGTTTAAAAGATGGCGCCGCCGTGATGCGCCCTCCGGTGCTCGGTTGAGCGCATCCCATCCGAACGCCAGGAGCGCCGCCACGGCCAGCGCCAAAACAACGCTGTACTTAACCGGATAACGGAAGGTGTGTATGAACGGCACGACTTTCTGAAGCGCCGGATACAGGGGAGTGTATTCGCCGAGCGAGCAAAAAAGCGCGACGAAGAAAATGATGCCCCAGAAAATCGTCCAGCGGCTTCGTCCGCCCGCCACGGCTCCAAAAAACGCGAGCGCCAGCGCGCCCGTGCCGATGTAAAGAGAGATGAAGAACGGGTCGCGTCCATCATTCAGGTGAAGCAACCACGGAGTGCTGGCAGGCGATATGATGCCGCTCAAATAATTGCCAAAAAATCTCGGGGCGATGGTCTCGACTAAAGTTAAGGGATGGAGCGTCCCGTAGTAGGTTGTTTGGCCACTCGTGCTTCGAAGCGAGCGGCGCGCCGCTTCAACGAGCGGCAGAATCTGTCCGGCGGCCAGTAATAATCCCACCAGTCCCGCGCCGAGCGTCTGCGCGGCGAGCCGCACGCGAGAGCGCCAGTTCTCTCTCCGCACCTGTGCGGCGGTCGCGGCATAAACGACGGCGAGCGTCGCCGTCGTCGCGAGCGTGACCGGCTCGCCGGCGAGCGCTTGCAGCGCGAAAAGGAGCGCGAGGGCGACGAAGCAGCGCACCGTGCGGCGATCTTCCAGACGCTCCAGCGCCCACAACACCCAGGGGATCAACATCACGGACCACGACATATTCGGCATGTTGCCGGTCGACAGCACGGGTCCGGAAAGCGCATAGCCGACCGCGCCGAGCGCGGCTGCCCCGGGCGTGACATGACGTCGCAGAAAAAGGTAGCTGCCCCATGCCGCGAGTGGAAACGGAAGCGCCACCCACAGATTGAAACCGATAATAGCGGGAAGCAGTAATCGTATCAGTAGCGTCGGAAGGTAGAGCAATTGGTGCGTCGGATCAGCGATGGCGGACTGCCCGAACCCGATGTGCGGCTCCCACCACGGCGCGGCGCCGACGAGGATCGTCCGGCGCAGCCAGAGATGCCTGGGCCAGTATTGCAGCGCCAGGTCGCGGACAAAGAAAATCCGCGTCCGACTAAAGACACCGTAGACGGGAAGTGTCGCCGCTGTAATCACCAGTACGCCCCACAACCTGGGCCACGCCCCGATCCGCGCCGCGATGGTTTTATGTGACGGGAAGCTTCTCATTGATCTTGGCCCGGGTGACATCAAGGACGATTCGATCGCGCCGGAAGCGACTCGGCGCGCGCCGAGTCGCCGATGAACGCGAAGGAACCGCTCAGGGCGGCGATTTTACACGCCTTCTCAGTTTAGAAGTATGCGCCTCCAGCGCTTCTCTGCTACCATGCTCACCACATCCAGCGACAGCAAAAGGCACAGCACATGGATTCCACACCAGCGCGCATCGCCATCATCGGTGGCGGCTTCGGCGGTCTCTTCACGGCGCTCAGTCTGGCAGGCACGGGCGAGGTGACGCTCATCAGCGACGAAGACCACTTTCTATTCACGCCGATGCTCTACGAATACCTGAGCGGCGAGGTCGAAGCATGGCACATCGCTCCGCCCTACAGAGAACTGCTCGACGAGAGCGTACGCTTCATTCGCGGCAAAGTGACGGAGGTAAATCTCAACGCGCGCGAGGTGAGCATCGAGGGCCGGACACGTCGCCTCGCTTATGATTTTCTGGTGCTCGCCGTGGGCGGTGTGACCAACTACGCGCGCGTCGAGGGAGCCGCCGAGTATGCCATGCCTTTCCGCAAGATCGCGCATGCTGACGCCCTGCGGGGGCAGATGATCGCCACGCTCGACGGCATACCGCCGGATGCGCCGCCGCAGGACGCACGACACGCGACGACCTTCGTCGTGGTCGGCGCGGG
>JANOGZ010000738.1:0-7657 GCA_031406255.1 Pyrinomonadaceae bacterium
CCCCGTGCCTTAGAAATATCGGCTCGACGACCTCGCGCAGTTTCGTGTGGGAGCCGTGCTTGCCGCCCGACGAGTAGGGCGGGTGGTGGAAGAAGGCGATCTTCCACTCGGAGGTGTCCCGCGCCAGCTTATCTTCCAGCCACTTCACCTGCTTCTTTTCCATGTAGTTACTGTTGAGCGAGTAGAAGCTGATGTTGCCTTTCTTGAAGTTGTAATACTCCTCCCCGTTCATGTTGAAGTGCTCGTAGAGCCGCTGGTTCGACTCGTCGTGGTTGCCGAGCGTGGCGTAGAACTTGACCTTATCGTCGAGCAGTTTTCGGTAGACGTCCTCGAACTTCTTCTTGTAGTCCGTGGCCTTTTCGCCTTTGTACAGGTTGTCGCCTAACATCAGGACGAATTCGAAAGGGAATGCCTGCCTGTAGCGGAGCATCATCTGGGCGACCTCATGCTGCTTCGCGCTGCCCGTCCCCGTGTCGCCGATGACGAGGAAGCGGACGGAGCCGTCCTTCAGGGGCAGGGTGACTCTGACGGGCGAGGCCGCCCGCGCCGTCCCTTTCGAAGCGCTCGAAGAAACTGATTGGCCGTAACTGCCAACTGCGAGACTGGTGAGAACCAGTGCGGCGGCGGTGATGGTTGAAGCGATGCGCCGTTTCATAATTACCCTCCCACGTCCACGCCTAAGGAAGTGCGTTCGTCATGTAATCAATGATCAAGCCGTTATCCCTGTCCACGAGCAGCATGTTCCGTCCGACGAAACGGTACCGCAACTGCTTCGGCAGTTGCGGGAGCTGCAGCAGGAGGGTGGGCGGCATCTCCACCACCTCATTGGCCTCCGGGTACGGGTAGTTGACCCGCACGGGGACGCCCTGCGTCTCGGCCTTGAAGACCGTCTCGCGCAACTCCGCCCGCTCGCGGCCCTTAAACTCGTTCTTGATCATCGCGCGCATCAACGTGGACACCTCCGGGGTGAATACGTCGCCGTGTTTCGCCCCGGACCGCGCCGTCCTCACGATGGCCTGGAAAGATGTCTTGTGTGCCTCTATCTGTTCGGGCGTGGCGTCCTTGGAAAGTTTCGAAAGTTTTTTAGCTTCCAGCCGCTCGCGCAGCTTCACGTACGCCTTGACGCGCTCTTCGAAGGCGGTCACCACCCGCTTGTGTGCGGCTGGAATACCATCCCGGGTGTTTGGTTTCTGGATGAAAGCAGGCGCGGCGGCCAACGGAGAAAGCGAGATTACCAAGCAGAACATGACCGTCACGCCGGCCACGAAATTGGCACGTTTGTTTATGTCTTGTTTCATCGACGGACAGGTCTGCAAACAAAATGCCAGAAAGTATATCCCGGCGGCTCCTCTCATCCGGGCTCTTTAGATATTGAAATGCAAACAGATACGGCGACGTAGAAGTAACGGGTGAGACTATCTCGAAGTACGGCAGCGAACGCTTGCAGAACATTCGAGGCGTCCGCGGTTACTTTGTCGGGATGTGACATCTTCCGAAAATCCCGTCGCACATGAGCGAAAGTTATGAAAAACAAGTAGAAAGGGCGGCCTCGACCTGTCTTAAATCAGTGGTGTGCGCTTGTCCGATGACGATACAGCGGTCTGTCCCTTCATTAAGAGACGGTTCGCATTGACGTTGCCTAAAACGATGCAGCGGTTCGGTTTAAGTCGGAGCTGCCAATTATCGCACACGCACTGACAATCTCCGATGAGCCGAAACGGGTAGAGATGAATGGTTGAGGGTGATCTCGGAGAGCTTTACATCGGAAAAATTTTCGATGCGCCTACCTAAAAGTGCGAGTTCAGCGGTTCTTCTTTTACTAACCTTCGGCTTGTGCCTCCAGCAGCCCGCTTTCGCACAGAAAGCGGGAAGGGCAAGGAGCCTCAGGTGCTGAATCGGACCCGGCTATCAAAGTTCTCTCCTTCTGGGAGATCTTTCAGACACCCTTTTGATCCTTATTGTCTTCATCCTCGTCGATATCGTTATCCGCTTCGACTTCGACCACGGTGTTGGTTGCGACGTCCACCTCAACCTCGTAAGTCTTGCCATCCTGAGCGAGAATCTCAACTTCGCAGATGGTCTTGCCCCCTTCATTCTCAACCTCCACTGCCCGCACGTTGCCGGGCTTAGCGGCGACGGCGGTTTTGATAGACGCAATCACCTGTTCGGCTGGGATAGCCGCTTTGGGTTTTTTGGCGTTTTGCCCCCTCCGCCTTCATCCCGAACCCACCGGCTGCCAGCGCCAGCGCAGCCACACAGCCCAATATCAAACCGGCGACTCGCTCCGTTCTGCTTTGCATCGTGGTAGTCTCTCCTTCGTTAGATTTACGCCACGATCTCAGAGGAATGTTAAGTGGCGCGGGTTTTAGTAAACCACCCTTGGATCTAAGACCGTAGCCGTGCGCTGCAACCGACGCCGGTAATAATCGCGGATATAGTCTTTCTTTGCTAGCTCCCACCACCCCATGCCATAACGGTTAGCCTCTGCCTTCGCCCTCTCGCTCGTCCAGCCGTCATGCTCGATGCGGTAGATGGCGATGATTGTGCCCGTGCGGTCAGCGCCGCGTTTGCAGTGGACGAAGACAGGTTGGTTTTCAGGCGCGTTGATGATTGACAACATGCGCTCCACCTGCGCGTCTATCGGTCGGCCGAGCCGCACAAAGGGCAGATCGAGGTGACGCACATCCGCCAGAGACTTTAGCGCCCCCACAGGCGTTGTTCTCTCAAGGGGCACATTGAAGTAGCGTAAGCCTGTCGCACGCGCTTCCTGTTCTTCCGTCCGCGAGCGTTCATCCTCGTCGCGCAAATTGACGATGGTTTTGATGCCAAGCTGAGCGAGCCGCCCGATTCCGTCGCGCTTCGGCTGTGCGCCACGATAAAGCCGCTCATTGACCTGATGAAAGTTCGGCAGTTCTTCATATTGCGGCTCACTTTGAGCGACGCCGACTGATGCAAAGCATAACAAAGCGCCCGCGACAGCGACGAACCTCTTCAATCCTTCTTTCATGATTCACCATCCTCTCGTGTCAGCGTCGCCCGACGAAAACGCTGAGGTGACTGACCACCGCCCGAGCCCGAGCGGCGACGCGGCGGTCAGTCTCATGAACCTCCCGACAGGTGATGTTGGCAATTTATTGGGTTTCGAAAAAGAGACTCGTGATGGTCTGATTGCCGCTGATCTCCAGTACCAGCACCTCGAGTTCGTACCTCGTACCGGGCTCAAGAAACTCGCTGGGAACTGTCAGGCTCGTCTCCGAAGGTAGAACGTGAACGTCGAACGTGGGTCGAGAGAACCCATTCGGGTCGTCCGGCACGTCCTTGGTAATGATGACCTCGTAACCCGTCCTGTTGAGGGGATCGCCGTCGAGCGTAGTTGTGACATGGCTCCACATGACCGTAAAGCCGGCGGAAGATGCCACTCCACCTTCTTGTGGGAATACGATGACAGGAGCGGCGGGAATATCGTGAGTAAAAGTTGCTGCGCCCGTCAGTCGCCTCCCATCTAATGCGCGGCCCCGAACAGAGTATAGTCCTTCGGGGAATCGAGCCAGAATTTCTTCGATTGGAACTTCATCATTCGGAGGCTCTCTCGACTCGAAAAATATTCCGCTGATGGACAAATCTCTGAGTTGTCGTTTTGGCTCGACCTCCAGCACCAGTCTTCCGTTTGGATCGAAGACGCAAAGTTTCTGCCAGTCGATACTATCGAACGCGCCATGAACGCCGGTATCTCCGGCTGTAGAATTGTGTTCAATGAACAACTTGGTTGTGGGCAGCCGTACAGCCGGACCTCTTGTGCTTCTGCAAGCATCTGCTCTATCGCCATCGTCGCGCTCTTCGCGGTGATGGCTGTTATCGTCGCTTTTCTTGCTTTGTTTGCTCGAGACTGTACTTTGCTGGCGGGTATGCTGACGGCTTTGTCCGGCTTGCATCTTCACGGATGGCAAAGCCCAAATGGTGACGACGGCAAAAATCGCCACCGCGACGGTTAACATTAACCCTGCTTTAGCTTTCATTTTTCCACTCCTTTTTCGGCGCAAGCTTTACGCGCTGTGCTAATAAAACCAAGAGCGTTGTGCGGGTGACGAAGCCAGTCTAGCGGAGTGAGGATAAATGGAAGATAAATCGCGGGAAAATCTTTAGCGCGCGGCGATCAACGCAGATGTGCCGGTAGGGATGCGACAAAAATTGAACCGCTTTCATCGGAGTGGCGCAGTTCCAACCGCCCGTCGTGCGCTTCGGCAATCCAGCGCGCGATGGCAAGCCCCAGCCCCGCGCCGCTTCCTCCGGCGGCCTCGGCACGTGAGCGTGATTCGTCCGCGCGATAGAACCGCTCGAAGATGCGGGCCTGCGCTGTGGCGGGAATGCCTGTGCCGCTGTCGGCGACGCTAATTTCGCAAATCGAATCGAACTGCGCGAGGCTCACGCGGACATTGCCGGCCGCCGGAGTGTATCTGATCGCGTTATCGAGCAGGTTCAGCAGCATCTGCCGCAGCAAGTCTTCATCACCGCGAAAAGGAACGTCCGCCGCGCCGGCGACTTCCACCGAAACTTCCTTCCGCGCCGCTAACATCCGTGCAGCCTGAGTCGTCTCGCAAATCAACTCGTCGAGGTAAAAATCGCTGTGGCGCAGCGGACGCCGCCCGGCATCGGCGCGAGCGAGCGTGAACATATCTTCGACGATGCGCGCGAGCCGCCTTACTTGCGCGTCCATCATCGCCAGCGCGTCTCGGTATTCGCTCTCGGTGCGGCGCGGCTGCTCCAAAGTGACTTCCGCCGTTGTGTGCATGACCGAGAGCGGCGTCCGTAACTCGTGCGAGGCATCGGCCATAAATTGCCGTTGCTGATCGAAGGAGGCGTTGAGGCGCGCGAGCAGTTCGTTGAAGGCGGCGGCGAGCCTGCCGAGTTCGTCACGCGGGTTGGCGACGGGCAGGCGCTCTTCCAGATTTTCGGCGCTGATGCGGCGCGCGCGTTCCGACATCGCTGCCACGGGCGCAAGGGCTTTGCGCGCGAGAAAGAAACCGCCGAGACCGACGAGCGTGAGCGCTACCGGCACTGCGAAATAAAAAATCCGGCGCACTAACTCTAACTCTTCCGTGTTCGCCCGAAGCGATTGGGCGACGACGATCAAATAAGGCGCGCCTGTTGTATTCGCCTGAACGCGCCTCACTGCGATTCGCACGCCGTCCCGTTTGTCTCCCTGCTCCCCCGGTAGGGTGAAGAGACGGACGGATTCGTCGGAAATGAAATCGAACGAGGGCAAGCGAGCGTGGAGGTCGCCGCGCGCGGCTCTCTCAACGAGTAACCGCCCCTGCGCGTCGAAGATGGCAATGGCCTGATCGGGGGAATTCAATTCCTCAACCGTGCCGAGCGCAGCTTCCTTTTCTATCTCTCCCTTGTCTTTGGCCTCTCCCTCAACTTGTGTTTCCTCATCGGCTTCTGTCTCTTCTTCAGCTTGCGTTCCCCCTGCGGCTTCCGCCTCTTCTTCGGCCAGATCGCGCGCGAACGTACTCGCCATCGCTTCCAGCGAAGCCCGCAGACCGCCATCCAGCCGCTCGCTGAGGCTGCGCGCCAGCAGCGCATAAACGCCAACGCTAAACGCCAGCAGTACGAGAGCCAGCACGCCCACGTACCACAAGGTTAATCTGATTCTGACCGAATCGAGCATCTTCACCCGCCCGTCTCTTCGCTTCCGGCGGTCAGGATATAGCCTTCGCCGCGCCGTGTGCAGATCAGCTTCAGCGCCCGGCCTTCGTCAATCTTGCGCCGCAGCCGTTGCACGTAAACCTCGATCAGATTGGAGAACGGATCGAAGGTCTCGTCCCAGACGTGCTCGGCGATGTCGGCGCGGCCCACCACCTCTCCGACGCGGCGGGCCAGATATTCGATCAAGGCGTATTCCTTAGCCGTCATCTCGATTTGACGGCCGCCCCTCTTCACGACCCGCGCCCGCGTGTCAATGACCATATCAGCTACTCGGATGATTTCAGGTCGCAACGCCGCGCCGCGCCGCAAGAGCGCCCGCATCCGCGCCAGTAGTTCGTGAAATTCGAACGGTTTGGTCAGGTAATCGTCCGCGCCCGTGTCGAGTCCGGCGATGCGATCTTGCACGGCATCGCGCGCGGTCAGCATCAGAATCGGCACAGACGCTCCGGTTGAGCGAATCTCGCGGCAGATCGTGAAGCCATCCTTGCGCGGCAGCATAATATCGAGAATGATCAGGTCGTAATCGTTAATGCTCGCTTGATACGCGCCCGCCTCGCCGTCAACGGCGACATCTACCGCATAGGTCTGCTCACGTAAGCCTTTAGCCAGCATCCGCGCCGCGTCAGGCTCATCTTCAACCAACAAAATCCGCAATTCGTTTCTCCTCCGGCGATGGATTTAATGCAACTCTTGCGCGCCTCATCCTAGCGCAGATTTGATAAATGGCGGATAAATGACCGGGTGACTCTCTTTTCTTCGTCCAAGCTCACCGCGAGTTTATTGCTCGTGGCAAAGGGAGTCACCCGCTTCATCGCATCATCACATCAGGTACTGAATATCAGGGGACCGCGATAAAGCGTGCTCTGCGAAGGTGCCACCGCCCTGCTCCTTCGCCCCCTCTATACAAACAGTACTAACAAGGCATACTTCTTCTATCCACCGCCGCTACGCTACTCTTGTTTGCATTAGCAACTCGCGAGAGCCAGCGTCCCATGTTAAGGAAGAAAGAGATCAAGGTCGACCGCTCTCCCGGTTAGAATTCAAGCCTGTATCGATCCGCTATCTACCAGTGAGTTGCTGAGTTGGTTCAACCCAGGACACTACCCGCTAGTCGAATCAGGCACTGCTTGCTTCCCGTATAACGGGGCCACAACAAACCCCTGCTTATTCTTAATTGGTTCCAGTCTCGCCGTGGGGGCTATCCACCGGTTTAGATTCGGGCGACCCCTTCTGCCTCAGCCAGATAGACAACACCACCATCGCGCCGATGGAGAAGAACTCGCTCTGCCAGTTCTGCAACGACTCGAACCAAAAGCGAGATGTGCCGATATATTCTAGGGCTGAAAGCGCCCGTCCCCCTTGCCCGTGCTCGATCTGATTCTTGTTGTATTCCTCCGCGCCGCCGATAGCGTGCAGGATGAAAGAAACCGCGAAGAGCAGCACCAAAGCAAGGCTCAGAGAATGCTCGTAGAGGCGAAGAATCCAGCCGCCGCGGCGCACCGGCCACGGCGTGTCACCCTCTCTCCCAGACTGCGCTGGGATGACGTCGACCCTTTCCAGCCTGTCCGGGTCTTTCGATTCCGACGAGCCTTTCTGAAACAGGAAGACGGTGAGCAGCACGTAGGCGGCCATCTGCAGGAACTCACTTTCCCAATTCTCGAAGACCGCCTCGATGAAGTGTCCGCTCGCCAGATACTCTGTGTAACCGACGGTGGGCTGGTTGTGCTCACGCTGGTCTTCGTTGTACTCGTACAATCCCATGACGCTCTGGCCGACGAGGGAGAAGAAGAACAAACCGAAGAGCGCTATCGAGAGGCCGTTCTCACGCAAGAAGCGGCGCATAAACCTTCTCCTATGAAACAAAGGTTGTTAGAACGAGGCGTGTCTTTCAACACACCGGTCGAGCGTAATCGAAGCGGACGGTCTTCCGACGCCCACGGGCGAGCCGTTG
>JANOGZ010000791.1:0-3576 GCA_031406255.1 Pyrinomonadaceae bacterium
CTTTAGCCGGACGGCCGTTGATGTTTATCTCGAGCGCCTCGATTTTACTCTTCGAGTACTGAAGACTCAACCGACTCTCCGGCGCGAACTCTTTTATCTCATCCGGGCTCAGCGTGGTCTATGTCTGTTCTCCCTCATCCGCGCGCACCCTAATCCAGACGGGCTCCCCCCTGGCCCTGACCTGCACCTGCAAACCGCCCGCCGCCACCGCCGGTGGCGCGTTCGTCACCGGCAGGGCGTTCTCGGTGATGGCTCCCCCGACCGTTCCCGCGTTCGGCGCGGACGGCGCGGCGCCGACGGCGCGATCTTCCGGGAGCGGCGGGGTCGTGCGCCGCTGGTACCAGTGCAGCGCGGCGTAGATTCCGAGGGAGAGAATGGCGAGGATCACCATGCTCAGCAGCGCTGTGATGAGCGGCGAGCGGGAGGATTCGCCGTCCATATAGATGCGTGAGCGTTGCGGTGTGGTGAGCACTTCTTCCGGCGAGTCGCCGCGCTCGCGCGCCATTCGCGAATAGATTTCGAGCGCTTCGTCCTCGTCAAACTCTACATATTTGGCGTAGGCTTTGATAAAACTGCGATTGAAGATGCCGCCGGGCAGGTACTTGTAGTCGTCGGCTTCGATGGCTTCCAGATAACGCATCGAGATGCGCGTGTGGTCGGAGATCTGGCGCAACGTGACGCCCCGCGCTTCGCGTGCGAGGCGCAACTGCCCGCCAAGAGAAGTGGCCGCCTCTCCAGCCCGTGTCCGTCCTTCAAGCGTCTGGTCCGAGGATTTGGAGTTCACTTCGGCGTTGTCTTCAAAAATTCTGGTGGACGTGATGCCGCAACCGCCGGAACGCGTTCATATTAGCGACACGCGTAGCGCACGCGCCGCGCTGCCTTTCGGCGCACTATAGCGTGCGGCACGCGAGCGTGTCAAACTTTTGCTGGCTCAGAAGGATGCGCATCTCTTGATTCTTCCGGCGCGCGGTGCTACGTTGGAGCGTTCAGCGAAGTACAGACCGTAACCATTTTAACTTCTACAACAAGAAAAGCGAGGACCCTGCTAATGTCTCTCGAAGCACTCGGAATGGTCGAGACCAAGGGATTCGTCGGCGCGGTGGAAGCGGCCGACGCGATGGTCAAAGCCGCCAACGTACAGCTTTTAGGAAAAGAGTATATCGGCGCCGGTTATGTGACGATCTTCGTGCGCGGCGATGTCGGCGCGGTGAAGGCGGCAACGGACGCCGGTGCGGCGGCCGCGCGCCGCGTCGGCGAATTGATCAGCGTGCATGTGATCCCCCGCCCACACACGGAGGTCGAGCGCGTTTTGCCGAGAAATGGTCGCACCGGCTACAGCCCCGACGAGCGTTCCCTGCAGGCGGGTGCCGGAGGGGGTGGCGGCCAGCTCGGCGAAGGCGATCAGGGGCGGGCCCTCTCCTCGGGCGCCCGCGAGGGTAATAAAGAACGGGCCAAGTGACGAAGCGTAGTCAGTAGCCAGAAGACAGTAGCCGGCAGTCGCCCCGCGACATTGATGCCAACTACTGGCTGCTGTGTGCTGGCTACCAATTGTTTACGGAGGTTCGAGTCATGGCAGTTGATAAAGACCTGGTGTCGGTGCAGCAGGCGCGTGACATGGTTGAGGCGGCGCATCGCGCGCAAGTAGTGCTGGCGCGTTTCGATCAAAACAAAATTGATCGAATCTGTGAAGCGATGGCGATGGCGGCGCTTCGTGAGGCGGCGCGCCTCGGCGCGCTGGCCGTCGAAGAGACGGGTTATGGCGTCCCCGACGACAAGCGTGAGAAGAACCGCTTTGCGGCCGAAGACGTGTGGAATTTCTTCAAGGGCTTACGCACGGTCGGGACCATCGCCGAATCGAAAGACGTCCTCGAGATTGCGAGCCCGCGCGGCGTCGTCGCCGGAATCATCCCGTCAACGAATCCGACCTCGACCGCGATCTTCAAAGTCCTGATCGCCATCAAATCCCGCAACGCCATCGTCCTCTCGCCGCACCCGTCGGCGGCGCGCTGCATCAACGAGTCGGCGCGCGTCATGCGCGAAGTCGCCGTCAAAGAGGGATTGCCGGAGGATGCCATCGCCTGCATGACGACGGCGACCATCGAAGGCACGGAAGCCCTGATGAAGCACAAGCAGACGGCCGTGATCCTCGCCACGGGCGGTCTCGGACTCGTGCGCGCCGCTTATTCTTCGGGAAAACCCGCCTTTGGCGTCGGCCCCGGCAACGTTCCCGTATTCGTCGAACGAACGGCGGATGTCGGGAAAGCGGTGCAGGATATTTTGACGGGAAAATGTTTCGACAACGGAACGATCTGCGCTTCGGAACAGGCGGTCGTCGCCGATGCTCCGATTGCCAGGGAAGTGCGGGCGGAATTTGAAGCGCAGGGCGGACACTTCCTGAGCGCTTCAGAGGCCGATCAACTGGCGCGCATTGTCGCCACGCCGCAACGCACGCTCAATCCGGCGATCGTCGGAAAATCGGTCGGAGTGATCGCCCAAATGGCCGACCTCAGTGTGCCGGAGGGCACGCGCTGTTTGCTGGCTGAGGTCGGCGGCGTCGGACGCGAATACCCGCTCTCGATGGAGAAGCTATCGCCGATCCTCGCTTTCTATGTCGAAGACGGGATGGAGCGCGGCGCGGCGCGCTGCTTCGAAATCTTAAGCTACGGAGGCATGGGTCACACCGCGGGCATCCACACGCGTTCACGCGACATCGCGCGGAGCTACGGCACGGAGATGCCGGCCTCGCGCGTGGTCGTCAACACGCCGACGACGCACGGCGCGATCGGCTTTTCAACCGCGCTTCCGCCCTCGATGACCCTGGGGTGCGGCTCGTGGGGCGGCAATGTCACTTCAGACAATATCTCGCCGTGGCATTTGATGGATATCAAGCGGGTCGCCTTTGAAACAAAACCCGTCAAGAGCGCGCGACCCGCGCTCGCGGCGCGAGCAGCGCAGCCGGTCGCCGCGGCGGGGTCCAGCTCCCCACCACCACCCCAACCTGCCGCCGCCCATGTCTCGACCGGTGCGAGCAGCGGCGGCGCGGTCTCTCGTGAAGAGATCGCGAAGATCGTCGATCGCTTCCTTTCGGGGCGCCAGAGCGGGAGCCAGATATTACCAACTGAGGGCACGGGCGGAAACGCCGCGCCGATCCAGCAGCGTCCGACGACATCACCGGCGCCGATCCAGCCCGTTGTTGACGTGGCGGCCGGACGCGCCGCTGCAACCGACGATCGCGCAGCGCCGCATGCCGAGGCCGCGCCTCTCGCGCAACAAAATGGCGGCAACAGCAGCGGCAGCGCCGCCGGCTCCGCGCCTTCCGCCCCGCCAGCACACGCCGCGCCGCCGCCGGCCAACGGCAAGCCGGGAATGGCCGCCGAGGCGGGAGCGACCAACGGCCGCCGGGCGGTGGATTTCGTGTGCGAAGATGACGTGCGCCGCGCCATTCAGAAGGGTGAAAAAATCTACACGAACGCGCGCACGATCATCACCCCGGCGGCGCGCGACATGGGCGACGCGGCGGAGGTGTTCGCGAAAGGATAAGGAACAGTCTGGAGTCTAGAGTCCGGAGTCTAGGAG
>JANOGZ010000810.1:0-2009 GCA_031406255.1 Pyrinomonadaceae bacterium
GGGCCTTTGCCTCAATGGGGCAAAGAAGGGTTGAAGGGAGAAAGAGGGTTTGATGGCCTAAACGGAAATCCCGGCAGCTATCAGGAAATAAAAATTACCTACCGGCAGGGATCTTTTTACGCCAACTACTATGAGACGGGCCTGCCGATCGCGCCGAAAACCACGACGCTGATTCTCGGACGAACGCTGCGCGATCTGAAGACGCGTCTCGATGATTCGCACGCGCACGTACTCGAGCTCGAAAGCATCATCACCGCTCTCGGTCACCTGCCGCCGCGCACCGAAAGCGACAGCGCGAAGGTGAAGGAACGCCGGCGAGAGAAGGAAGTAATCAAAAGGCGCTTATCCGCTCTCGTCAAATCAAGCGGCGACGTGCGCCACTCGATACACGAGGCGTTGGGGGAGATCAACGGGACGAAGGATGATCCGCGGAGCTTCGATCTTCTCGAACAGCTTCTCGCCGAACAAGCCTATCGCCTCTGCTACTGGCGCGTCGCCGCCGATGAAATCAATTACCGGCGCTTCTTCGATATCAACGAGCTAGCCGCGATTCGTGTCGAGGAGCGGCCGGTCTTCACCGCCGTTCATGAAGTCGTTTTTCGCTTGATGAAGCAGGGCTGGGTGACCGGATTGCGCGTTGACCATGTGGATGGTCTCTTCGATCCCGAAAAGTATCTTCAAGATCTACAGCGCGGATGCCGCGCCGCGCTCGGCAAAGGCGCGGGCGCCTCGAATGGGAACGACCCGGATCGCCCTTTTTACGTGATCGTCGAGAAAATCCTCGGCTACGACGAACTGCTGCGGACGGATTGGCCGATCTACGGAACGACCGGATATGAGTTTATGAATCTGCTCAACGGGGTTTTCATAGATCACACAAATGGTCAGGCGTTTCGCGAGCTTTACAGCAACTTCACCGGAGTCTCCAGCAACTTCGAGAACCTGCTCTACGAGAGCAAGAAGCTGATCCTGCGGGTCGCGATGTCGAGCGAGTTGTATGTGCTCGCCCGCAAGCTGGATCGAATCTCGGAGCAGCACAGGTGGTCGCGCGATTTCACTCTCAACACCCTGCAGGATGCTCTCAGAGAGGTGATCGCCTGTTTCCCCGTCTATCGCAGCTACCTGCACCGGAAGCAGTCTTCGGCAGCGCCCGACGACCGCCTCCATATCAGATCGGCGATCCGGGCCGCCAGGCGCCGCAACCCGGCGCTGAGCGAATCCGTCTTCGACTTTCTCGCCTCGATCTTACTGCTCGAAGACCCGAAGGGATTGACCGATGCGGAGAAAGGGGAGCGCCGCGAATTCGCGTTGCGTTTCCAGCAGTTGACCAGCCCGGTGATGGCCAAGGGCCTCGAAGATACATCGTTTTATCGTTACTATCCGCTGGCTTCGCTCAACGAAGTCGGCGGCGATCCGGCGATCTTCGGCCTCCCCGTCGAGCGCTTCCACAGAAGGAATCAGGACCGGCTCGAACACTGGCCTCATTCGCTCTCCGCCACTTCCACCCACGACACCAAGCGGAGCGAGGATGTGCGTGCGCGGATCAACGCGTTGTCGGAGGTCCCCGAAGAATGGAATCGCGCGATTCACCGCTGGCAGGAGTTCAATCGCGATAAAAAGAGCTATCTCGATGAAGCGGCGGCGCCCGATGCCAATGAGGAATATCTGCTCTACCAGACGTTGATCGGCGCGTGGCCGCTCGCCCCGCTCGATCCCGACACGCGCCAGGAGTTTATGACAAGGATTCAAGGCTACATGAATAAGGCTCTCAAGGAAGCCAAAATTCATACGAGCTGGATCAACCCGAATGAGGAGTATGACCGCGCGGTGCGGGAATTCGTCGCGGCGATCCTCGATCCGGAGGCGAGCGGGCAGTTCCTGGAAGATATGATCGAGTTCCAGAAAACGATCGCCCGCGCCGGGATGTTCAACTCGCTGTCGCAGACGCTCTTGAAGATCACTTCGCCGGGCCCATCGGGTAGCTCGGGCATGGTAGCCGTTTGCGGATT
>JANOGZ010000812.1:0-1414 GCA_031406255.1 Pyrinomonadaceae bacterium
AACAGTACGCCAATAATCCCCTGATTCGCCCGCGCGCCGAGTACATCGGCCCGCGCGATGTGCCCTACGTTGCGATCGATGAAAGATAATCGACAGATCGTGGAAGTCTGTTATCTATCAGCCGCCAGCTTTTCATCCGGAACTGGCGGCTGATTTACGTCCGTCGGAAAATCTCGAATCGAGAGCGGTTGCGTCGTCGGGGCCGGAATCTCACTGTCCGTCCAGCGCTTGAGCTCGTCGGTCGCTTTGAGCAGCGGCGTCCGCCAGATGAATAAAGTCGAGAGGATCAGCGCCAACGTGCATGCCGCGCCGCCTTCGATACCGTACGCTCCGCCCGTCAGCCATGCCGGACCCGCATCACTGGCCTCGAATAATGGCGCTGGCGTCAGCTGCGTGATGCCGCTGACGGGAAGACCGAGCACCGCGCCCATCACCCAATTCCAGGCCCAGTGCACGCCGAGCGGGAACCACAGACTGCGCGTTCGCAGGTAAGCGACCGCCAGCCACACGCCGGCCAGCAGTGTGTTGATGAGGGTGAAGCCCGGCACAACGTTCGGGTTACTCAAGTGCACGTATGCGAAGAGAATTGAGGAAGGGATAATCGCCACCCAGTGAGGTAAAGCACGCAGCATGGTTTGCAGCGGGTAGCCGCGAAACAGAGCTTCCTCAGCCGCCGCCGCGATGGTGAAGATGAGCGCGGAGGCCGACAGTGTTTTCAAAACTGCGGGCCAGAAACCGGCCCCGCCGTTGAACTCGTAATGAAATCCGCCTCCGGCGGCCGAAGCGATCAGTGCTGCGAGAAGGAGCGATGCCCCGCCGAGCAGCGCGCCAACGATGAAATCGCGCCGCCACCCGCGGTGCAGCGTCCACCCGAGCGCTCGCCACGGCAGGTCCTCAAGCACATAGCCGCAGCCCCACCCGACCACTGTCGCCGTCACAAACAAGATCAGGGCTTGCGCGAGAAAGCCCCAGTAGCCGCTGAGGAGTTCGGTCACGGCCACGCTCGACTGGCCGAGCGCAACATAGAGCGCGAACCAGAGCACGCCGCTCGCCACGCTCAGCAGGATAAGATACGCGACGACGAAGATGGCCAGCCGCCAGCCGCTACGCAGGCGGCCCGCTCGATTGAAAAAAAGATCGAAAGAAATCATCAGAATCTGTCGAGTGAATGAAAGCTACGCGAAAGACACGGGCCCATTCTAACCGAAAACCGCGCCCCCGCCGCAGCATGCATGTGCCTTTGCAGCATCGCGTGGTAAACTTGAAAGTCAGCGGTAAGCCGTCAGTTTTCAGTTTAAGATAACGATTCCCGGGCAGGATCAACCACTAATCAAACATCACCGGCGCGTGACCTGGGCCTGTGCTGCGCTCCGCCGGCTGGACACATGGTTTTATGGATAACGAGCTGCGAAAC
>JANOGZ010000829.1:0-2368 GCA_031406255.1 Pyrinomonadaceae bacterium
GGTGCGAACGAAAAGCTCTTCAGTGTAGCCAACCTGTGGGAGATGGCAATCAAGTTGAGCATCGGGAAGCTCACTTTGGCAGCGCCTTTTGATGTTTTGATCCCACAGCAACTCAGTTTAAACGGCATTGAGTTGATGAACATCAAAATAGATCACGCGGCGGCTGTGGCGATGCTACCGTTTCATCATCGCGATCCTTTTGATCGTCTACTCATAGCCCAAGCAACGGTTGAGAAGATGCCGATAGTGAGTATTGACACAGCCTTCGATGCTTATCCGGTAAAGCGGCTATGGTAGAAGTATCTCGTTCCCTTAGCGCGCCGCCTAACAACACATCTGAGGTGGACGACGCAAGAGAAATCTTCATCTCACGACCGATCATTCGCCGCATAGTTCAGTAGCGGCGATCCCTTTTTCCTCAAGCTCTCCAGGTACTTCACCTCGTCGTAAGCGGTCCGTGTCTGCCAACACTTCCACATGATCCGGATCCACTTGAACGCCAGTGCTCTGACTGCCGCCTGATGAGATTTCCCCTTCTCACGCTGCTGATCGTAGTAGGCTCTGGCCCAGAACGAGTGCTTCACAGATTCTCCTGCATATTCATGGAACGACTGCCTGAGGAACTTCGGGCAGAAGTATCTCCAGCGTATCCACTCGCTCTTACCGCTACGCTCGATCACTGGCGCAATCCCTGAGAGGCAGAGCAACTCATCGACCTTACTCCACCTATTGCGGTCTGTCCCGAACGCTGCCGTCAGGCGTGAGACATAGACCGGACCTGCACCGGGAAATGAGCTGAAGATAAAGAAATCTTGATGAGATTGGCAGAGCACTTCGATCTCTCGATCGAACTGTCGGATGGCACCAACTGTCGCCTGCATCTGTGCGCAGAGCGCTCTGATCATTGGGACAGATGAGTTGATCACGGCGCGATCAGTGGTCAAAGCTACTGCCTCTTTGATCTCTGCCATCCGCTTGGCATTCGTCTCCCTGCGCTCCGAATTATGCTCGCGGAAGAATCTCTCGAGAGTCGTCTTCTTCGCTCTCTTGACCTCCTCCAGTGTCGGCCACCGCAGCAGGAAATCGCACACCAGCAGCGTGCCAAGATCATCAAACCAGTCCAGCACTTGCGGGAAATAGCCCTTCACCAGTGCGCTCATCCGGTTGTGGATCCGGGTGCGGTCGTTGACGAGCTTCCGGCGGTGCTCGACGAGGTACTGCAAGGTGCGGGTCTTCTCCTCATCAGGCAGCCAGGCCTTGAGCCGGTCGCCATGGTGGATGAGAATGTCAAGCAGATAATCTGTATCTGTCGGATCGTCTTTCGCACCACTGGGAGAGAAGGCCTCACGATATTTGGCGAGCGTCTTCGGGTTAATGGGGTAGAGAACCAAGAAGTCATACTTCAGTAGAGCATAAATCAGGGGCCCCCGAGATTGCTCCAGGCAGACGGCGATCTTCTGTAGATCGAATCTCTTCCGGAGACTTGTTGCCCACTCATTAATGGCCTGAGCGGAATGTTTGATCGTGTCTGCTTCTCTCTTACCAGTAGCGGGGTCGAAGAGAGCAACATCATGTTTCTCATCTGACCAATCCAGCGCAACGAAAGCGGCAAACTGTTCCATCGAATCCCTCCTGAAGAAATGAGATCATGAGTGGCCGCGAACATGCTGGCAGTGCTCAGGCGAAGTCGTTATAGTAGAGGCGTGTTCGACAGCATCTGAGTATTCGTTAGTTGAGCACGGCACTCCTCGGGTGTGCGAAGTTGTTGTTATAAGCGTCAGCACCGCTGTGGCATGCAGATTCGTCACACCCGAGGAGCATGTTCCCAGATCTCTCATAAATTTAAGACAGCGGCAGAGCCGAAGTCCAAAACAGAGAGAACTGAGCTGCGTCCACCTATAACGGCATGCACCCGACCGCGAGCCAGCGCTCTTCTTATCGTTACCTTGGCCGTAGCGGAGTTGAATGCGCGGCGGGTGATGCCGGGCGTTAGGCGGCTCCCCCCCGCGTGAGAAAGTAAACGATAATGTCGAACCCAGCCGAGAAGAGTTTTGAAATTCGCACAGCCCACAATTACCTCAAGGAACTTCTGCATCCCGGCTATAAAGAGTACATGGCCGATCCGCTTTCAAGTAGGAAGGCTATTGGATGTGTAATTTTCGCTTGGCACCTTCACGATTGGGTTTGGGCTCAACATAAGGCACAACTTCAGGCCAAACCGGGTCTGAAGAAGAAAACAGACTATCTCAGCTTCCTCTTTGCACAATGTCCCGAACTTGAGATCATCCAAGATCTAGCAAATGGCTCAAAGCACTTTAAGAGCGAGTCTGAAAAGTCCCCGCCAGTCTGGTAAGTTGGATGTGTGTGT
>JANOGZ010000840.1:0-14825 GCA_031406255.1 Pyrinomonadaceae bacterium
TGACCTGACCGGCGAGGATCTCCAGCACCGCCCTCACCTCATCTGTTAACGCCTCGGCCGGCGCATCAATCAACATCAAGCCCATCTCTTTAGGCTCACGGCAGAGCGGATATGCTATCTCGTAACCATGCTCAGCCAATAGCGCATCATGTTCGACCGGAACCCAATCGAGCGCACGCGCGCGCTCCAGGATTTCATTTTCCCAGCTCCACGCGGCAGCGACACTCGCTCCTTCCGCCTCTTCTTCGTTATCGGACGCCTGTGGTTTGGCGTCGAAGGCGATCAGGCGCACGCGGCGCAGATTCAGGCCTTCCACCGTTCGCTGCTCGACAAAGCGTAGCAATTCCGGCAGCAGCCGGTAGCGCCCCGCGTGCGCCCCGATGCGCATCACCACGTCCCTGTAGAGCGCCGTCTCGCGCTCGAAGAGTTTGTGAAATTGGCGTTCGAGCCCGCGGCGCAAAGGCGCCGCGACGAGCGCCAGCATCAGGATCAAGAGCGTCTCGATCACGCCCGCCCGCAGTCCGTAGCGCGCCGTCAGCCACTCGCCGATCGTCCGTATGCCATAGAGGTAGGCGACCAGCACGACGGCCGCAAAAGAGGCCCCGATGAGGCTCTCTTGAATGATCAGTTCGAGGTACCGATAGCGATAGATGTAATAGGCGAGCAGCGCCGTCGGCAACAGCGATCCGAGGTTGGCGAGGGTTTTCAGGTAGAGGGAAAGCGCTGTTCCCTCACCCAGGCGGAACACGTAGATGGCGATCATCAACGCGCCGACGGCGACGAAGGAAGCGGCCAGCGTCTGCATCAGTCGCCGCTGGTTTGTCGTTGAAGAAGGCAACCGCGCGATCAGCAGGTCGGTGATGGCGACGACTCCCAGCACATACGCCGCCCAGATAATAAAAGGCAGCACCAGATGGGAGAGCTTATCGAACATCGGCGCATAGGCCCCGGTCCAGAGAGACGGCACCGCGACGACGAGGAACAGCGCCGGTATATATGAGAGAAAGATGCGCACACGTTCGAAGCGCGTGAGCGGGCGTTCGCGCGCATCGGCCCACAGATAGAGATGGACGTGCAGCAGGAAAGAGTAGGAGAGCGTAATACTGATGACGGCGAACGTGTCTGCCAGACGCAACAAGACCGTCCAGCGACCGGCGTCGAGCCCGAGCACCGCATGGAGCGCAATGATCAGATTGCTCAGATGCCATGCGCCGAGACAAATCGCCAGCGTGAGCAGCACGCGCTCCATCTTCCCCAGGCTGTGGCGCCGCTTTAAAAGCAGCATACCCATCCACAAATGAAGCGCCGCGGCCGTGCTGTAACCGATCAGCTGTAAGACTTCGAGCGGAGACATACCTATTCCAAATAAAAAGACAGGTGATAAGCGACCAGAAAACTGGCTTTGATCTTATCACCTGCCGGTCATTTATCTGATACGACCCTTTACCTACACTCTCAATCTCGGGGGCGGTCGCCGACGGCGGCGGCAGTAGTGTCATCCGTCGCCGCAGCCATCTGCAGCGTAATTTCCGTGCGGCGGTTGCGCGCCCGACCGGTTTTGGTGTTGGGCGCGAGCGGGCTCGACGCGCCCAATCCATTCGCCTGAATTCGCGCGCCGTCGACGCCGGCGGCGACGAAGGAAGCGGCCAGCGACTCGGCGCGATCCTGCGTGAGCTTTCGCAACGACGCTTCGTCGCCGCGATTATCCGTATGCGCTTCGATGATGACCTGGTAATCAGGATTATTGGCGAGAAGCGCGGCCAGCGGTTCGATCGTCGCGGCGGCCTGCGGTGCGAGATTGGCCAGCCGTGCTCCGCTCCAGATCGTTTCGGGCAGTATGAGGACCATTCCGCGTGCGGTCTCTCGCACCGTGCCATAGCGCGCCAGCGTCTGCTTCAATACGGCGGCGTTCTCCCGCTGCTGTGCGGCGCGCTGCTCGCTGGCCCGACGCGATTCCTCGGCGCTTCTCTCTCCCTCGATCCGCGCCAGTTTGATTTTGGCTTCTTCCGACTCGGCGCGGACCGTCTGTATTTCATCGCGCAGGCGGGCGACCTCTGAACGCAAGTCACGCAATTGCTGATTGGCGCTCACCGCATCACGCTCGGCCAGCTCACGCGCGCGTTCCTCACGATTGAGCGCCGCGCGTAAATCCGCGATTTGTCGTGATGCGGTCGAGACGGTCTGTTCCGCCTCACGCACCGCCTCGTCACGACGCGTGATCTCTTCGCGCCTGAGGCGCGCCGCGCGGCGCGCTTCGGCGACCTCTTCGGCACGAGCCCCAAGGCTCGTCGCCCGCCGGGCGATGGCGTCCACTTCTTCTTCCGCTTGCTTCAAACGCCACGCGCTCTCCGCCTGTTCGAGCTGCGTCACCGCTTCCGACAGTTCGCCTGACGCATCACGCTCGGCCCCCATGTAGCGCGCGAGATTTATCGCCTGGCGAGCGCCGAGCAGCGATACCGGAGTGCTGACGTACTCTCGATCAGCCACATCCGGCACGCGCTGATCGTTAAAGTAATCGCTCGTATTGCCGATATATTGGACGTTGGCCGTCGCCACCTCGGCGTCGCCCGGATCACGCGGCGGCAGATTCTCCAGGATCACCATCCGGCTCGGCCCGCGCACCAGAAAGTGCGGCTCCGCCGTGACGATCAGGGCAAAGTTTTGGAGCGGCGTCGTCACATCGATTTTCGAGTTGATGATAAAGCTTCCGCTCCTTTTTATCTCCCCCAGGTTATCGGCGCGGCCTTCGGGCGAAATCGCCCACAGCACATAGGTCGTATAGACGCCGCCCAGTTCGAATGCGCGCGGCAAGTTTTTGAGATTCATTTCGACGCGCGTGCCGCGGCGCCCGCTGCGCCTGACTTTGGCGTCGCCGCTCAGGCGGGGCAGACGAGTTGTGCCACGGAATTTTACGCTCACCGTTTGATCGAGAGGGTATGTGATGGCTACTGTCTCCCGACGCCGATCGGTCTGCGCCGTAGCGATAAAAGTACCGAGGTGCGCGGTCGCCACCAGCACGGCGAGCGCCCCGAAAATGTGGAGAGTGCGCGGGAAAGGAGAGCGCGAAATCTTCATACGGCTTTTCTCCTCCAAAACTCAGGCGAAAATTTAAGCGCGCCAGGATGCCTGGCGGCCGGGCGACGCGCGGGAAAAACGACTTTTGTCGTCAGTAATGGATGCGCCGCCGGGCCGCCCACGTTGCCGACAACGAATTCGCGCCCCCTCCGGCGCGCGCTGCAGCGGCCCCGTGCGCAAAAAAGGCTGCTCACCCAGAAAGCAGCCTAAATGAAGCTCACAGAAGTATTTCCACGCCGGCGACAGTCACTCTCACCGCGGCGCGGCGCGGCGGTCGGCGACCCACTGCACGAGGGCCATCGAGATGGCGGACAAGAGCAGTATGTGCAACAGCCCGCCCTTGTTGAAGAGCACTCCCACCGCCCAGATGATTAAGAGCACAAGCGAGATAATCCACAGCATCTGAAAACTCTCCCGCCGCTTTCCCGGCCGCTGTTTTCACCGCGCAACCGTCTGGGATATTGTACCTAATTGGCCGCGGTTTTCACCGCTCCCCGCGGCAGCCCGACGGCGCGCAGACCTATCCGTGACGGGTCGGCGCCGACAATAAAGGCTTCTTCCGACGCTGACGAAGCGGCGACGGCGAGCGCGCGAATCGCGTTTGCATCAGCACCGGTTGCCACTGTAGACTTGCGCTCCTCATCCGCTTTCCAGATTAAGGAGCCGTCGCGCCCGGAGAAGCCGAGCGCAAAGATGGCGCCGCCCGGAACGAGCACGTCCTGCACGCCGTCCGCATTGACATCCGCAAAGACGGCGGAGGCCGCATCCAGCGCGCCTTCCATGTACCACTTGATCTTTCCATCGGTAGTGTTAATCACGACGACCCGACCGCGTTTGGTGACCATCACGATCTCGGGCGCGCCGTCCAGATCGAGGTCTGCGCTGGTCAGCGTCCCGCGCGGCACATCATTGTCCGTCGCGATTCGGCCGAGCGGACGCAAATCCTTGGCATCCAGCGCGACGAGGCCGCGCTCAGTTCCGACCGTGATGAGGACGCCGCGCGGCGTCGCGCAGACGAGCGGCGGCGTTGTGATCGCTCCGTCGAATTTTACAGATCGGACGCGCCCACCATCAGCGCGCCGCACTTCGAGCATGCCTCCTTCAAAGGCCACCACCACGCCGCGCTCATCAGTCAATCTCAACGGAGCGGGCCCTCCGATGGCCGCCGCCTCCAACTTCGACTCAGCTATGATCCGACCGCTATCTTCATCAAGGACGTAAAGCGCCGCGGGACTATCGGTGATGACGACGATCTCATCCGTTCCGTCACCGTCCAGGTCCGTCCCGACGCCACTCGAGGCGCGTCCTGAGAGCTTCGCCCGCCACACTTCGCGCCCCGTGCCGCTCTGCAGCGCACGTACGCCGCCATCGAAGGCGACCACCACATTTGTCTCGCCCTGGCGAGCGGGAGCGATAATCGGCGTGAACGGATTGAGGCGGTCACTGCTTTTCTCTTCACCGCGGCGGGCCTCGGGCCGAAAACGCGCCGTCCAGAGGGCGACGCCGCTCGAGCCATCCAGAGCGTAAATCGTGCCATCCGTATTCACACCCACCAGATCATACCCGGAGGGTCGCAGCCGTGCCGAACGCGGGCGCGCCACCTCGCCTGTCGCCGTGCGCCAACCGACGTCGCGCGGCGCTGTTATTACCGGTGGGGCGTTTGCCGCCGTCGTGTTTGTGGCGGCAGCCATCGCGCCGCCGGTGACGTCGATCGCCACCGCTTTAGAGTAAACGCCGGTTTCATCTGCGGCCGGCGCGACGCGCCAGTAGTATTTGCCCGGCGCAAGTCCGGTCACGCGATATTCGCGGCCCTTCACCGCACGGTCAAAAACGATGTCGCTGAATTCCTCATCGCGCGCCATCTGTAAACGATAACGATCAACCCCCGTCTCGCCATCCCAGCGTATCGGCGTTGACGTGTTCGGTTGTCCCGGATCGGATTTAGCCTGCGGCGGAGATGCCGCCGGTTTACGTTGCGCGAGCGGAGTTCGCTTGCGCTGCGCCGCGACAGTGGCCGGCGCCGCGACGAACAATAGGACGCATAAGAAGGCCAGGAAATAGTCTTTGACGAGCGAGCCTCGGAAATTAACCATTATGGGGCCTCATTTAATTTATACCCGACGCCACGCACCGTGAGAACATAGCGAGGGTTCTTGGGATCGGCTTCGATCTTTCGTCGCAAACGGTTGATGTGGGGATCAACGTTGCGCTGATAGCCTTCGTATTCGGTGCTCCACACCTGATCGAGCAGATCATTGCGCGACCAGGCGCGGCCCGGTTCGCTGGCGAGCCTTTCGAGTATATGAAATTCGAGCGGAGTGAGATCGACCCGTGCCCCGCCCAGCGTCACTTCATGGCGCCGCTTGTCGATCACCAGGTCCCCGACCTCGAACCGCTCACCGTTAGCGACGCCGCCGCTGCTGCTGACAGCGTTTAGCGGCGCGGCGGCCGTGCGGCGGATCAAAGCTTCCACGCGAACTTCCAATTCGCGCGGATTGAAAGGCTTCCCCAGATAATCATCCGCGCCCGCTTGAAAGCCGGCCACCTTATCGTTGACATCGTCCATCGCTGTCAGAAACAGCGTCGGAGTCATCACGCCCTGGCCGCGCACACGCCGCAGCAATTCCAGCCCGCTCATTCCGGGCATCGTCACATCAAAGATAAAGCAATCGAAATTGCCCGACAGCGCCGGTTCGATCGCCTGTGCGCCGTCCTCCTTCTCTTCAACTTCATAGCCGAGGCGACGGAAGTATTCCGCCAGGAGAAGGCGCATGCTCTGGTCATCATCAACGATCAGGAGTCTTTGGCTCACGTGGGTTCTTCTAATCTTATCGCATCCAGCCGCGGGGTCTGCGGCCGGAGCTTTCTCGATACCGGAATCAGTTGGTGCGGCGCAGATTATAGCGCAAGTGTGCCCCGCCCGGTGCTGCCGAATCAAGCCCGGCGCGGCCGGCGCGCCGCACGGTCTTGACGCCGCAACGTGTGGGTACGTATAGTTTCTGTTTACCAATCGCGGGCAATACTCTATTCCCTCCTATCAGCAAGCGGGTCACGGATACACTCTGAGTGATAATGCACGATCTACGGCGACTACTGAGTTACCTCAAGCCACACTGGGGGAAGTTTACGCTCGCGACCATCGCGATGCTTGCCGTAGGACTTTTTCAGAGCGCTATCGGCGCGCTGATTCCGCCGATTTTCGATCAGGCCTTCAAACAGGGAGATCCGAATAATGTAGAGCGTACATCGACGCTCTTCGGTTTGCAACACATCATTCCGTCGACATCCGTGTTCGATGCGCTGCGCGTCATCGCCGTTCTGCTCATCATTTTCACGATCGGCAAAGGCGTCACCGAGTACCTCTCAACCTATCTGATGGCACGCATCGGGCAGGAATCGGTGCTCCGACTGCGGCAGGACCTGTACGCGCATCTTCACGCGCAATCGGCCAACTTTTTCGAGCGCTACCGCACAAACTATCTCGTCTCGCGGCTCGTGTCGTCGGCCGCGGCGATCGAAACGGCCGTCACACACACGCTGCGCGATATGCTGCGCGAGAGTTTCACGCTCATCTTTTTTCTCTCGGCGTCCTTTTATTATTCGTGGCGGCTGACGCTCGGCTCGCTTCTGATCGCGCCCGTGATCGCGCTGTTGACGGCGCGCTTCGGTCGGGCGCTGCGCAATCTCGCGCGCGAAACGTTCGAGGGGAGCCAGCGATTGGTGGATACGGCGCAGGAGGCGCTCGCCAATCAAAATATCGTTAAAGCATATCTGGCCGAGGAACATGAGAAGAGACGTTTTAGCGACGTGGCGCGGCAGATCATGCGTGCCAATCTGCGTTCAGCCAAGATCAGCGGCTTCGCGCCGCCGACGATCGAGATGATCGGCGTCGTCGCCATCGTCGTGCTACTGTATTTCGGTCAGCAAGAAATCCTCGCCGGACGCATGAATGCGGCGCAGTTCCTGACGTTCATGTTTTTCCTGTTCTCCAGCTATGATCCGATGCGCAAGCTTTCGCGCCTGCAAAATAGTATGGAGCAGGCGCTCGCCGCCGCGCGTCACGTCTGGGAAGTCCTGGATGAGCATGCGGAGATCAGAGAAAAGAGTCACGCCGTCGAACTCCGCCCGCTGGCCGAAGCGATCGAACTGCGAGAGGTTTCTTTCGGCTATGCTAACGAGGAGCGGCGCGTGTTGCGCGATGTCAATCTACGCATCCCGGCGGGTCATATGGTCGCCCTGGTCGGGGAATCCGGCGGCGGTAAATCAACGCTCACCAAGCTCATCCCGCGCTTTCATGATCCCACGACCGGCATGGTTATGTGGGACGGCACGGATCTGCGCGACGCGCGCACCAGCAGCCTGCGCCGCCACATTTCGCTGGTCACCCAGGAAACAGTGCTCTTCAATGATACGGTGCGCTATAACATCGCTTACAGTCGTCCCGCCGCGAGCGATGCGGAGATCGAAGAGGCGGCGCGCGTCGCCTTTGCGCACGACTTTATTATGGAACTGCCCGCCGGGTACGATACGGTGGTCGGCGAACGGGGTATATTTCTTTCCGGGGGTCAGCGCCAGCGTCTGGCGATCGCGCGCGCCGTGCTCGCGGATGCTTCCGTACTGGTACTGGATGAAGCGACCTCAGCGCTCGATGCCGAATCCGAGAAGCTCGTCCAGAAGGCGCTCGCCAATCTGACCAGTAACCGCACGACGGTGGTGATCGCGCATCGCCTCTCGACCGTGCGGCGCGCCAACCAGATCGTCGTCATCGAGCGGGGGCATATCGTCGAGATGGGACGGCACGCTGAACTCCTCGCCCGGGACGGGTCGTACAAGCGTCTCTATGATCTGCAATTCGCGGATGAAGAAGAGGAGGTCGCAATAAGCAGTCAGTAGGATGAGCAGGTAGCAGTGCCGCTATCATCGGCCGCCGCTCCCGACTTTTTATCGAACTGCTTGGCAACTGATCATGAAATCAATGACTGGCTTCGGTCGCGGGTCAGTGACGGGAGAGGATTTTACCGTCTCGATTGATCTTAAGACCGTCAACAATCGATTCCTCGATATTCATTTACGCACCGGCGCCGAGCTGTCGAGCACCGAAGGATTGATCCGGCGGCGTATCAGCGAGCGCCTGTCGAGAGGGCGCGTCGACGCCAATATCACGATCGACCGCACGGCGGAAGTATTGTATGAACTCAATCGTCCGCTGATCGCCGGCTTTATTCAGGCGATGCGCGCCCTGCAGCAGGAATTCAGGCTGGGGGGCGAGCCGGACATCAACGTTCTGGCGCGTATTCCCGGCGTGATGCAACCGGCGCGTGACGGCCTCAGCGAGGAGATGATCCGCGGCGTTGAACGTGCCGTGGATGAAGCGCTCGATGATCTGGAGGCGATGCGTTCACATGAGGGCGAAGCGCTCGCCGCAGAGATGTACGCCCGCCTCGATGAGATCGAGCGCCATGTGCCGATCATCGAAGCGCTGGCGAGCGGGCAGCTGGATGCCTACCGCGCGCGCGTGCAGCGGAGAATCAGCGAACTCCTGGCGCGCGACGGGCTCGAGATCGTCGAGCTCGATCAGGGGCGACTGGCGCAGGAGGTCGCGTACCTCGCCGACCGCAGCGACATCTCGGAGGAGGTCGTTCGTTTGCGAAGCCATATCACGCAATTTCGCTCGAATATCGCGGGGGATGGCGAAACCGGCAAGCGACTCGATTTCCTGCTGCAGGAACTTAACCGCGAAGCCAATACGGTGCTTTCGAAATCGACTGATCTCGCGATCAAAGAAGCGGCGCTGGCCATCAAGGCCGCTGTCGAGAAACTCCGCGAGCAGGTGCAAAACGTTGAGTGAGGCCGAGGTCGGCGGTCAGGGTGAAGAACTTTCGAGCGCCGCTGGTGGGGCGCACGGCACGCTCTTTGTCATCTGCTCTCCATCAGGCGGCGGCAAGGGCACGTTGATCCAGTGCGTGCTGAAGACCGTGCCTGACCTTGGATACTCAATCTCATGGACGACGCGCCCGCCGCGCGAGGGCGAACAGCACGGAGTGGATTACTACTTTGTTACGCCGGAAACATTCGACCGCATGGTGGCACACGGCGAGTTTCTCGAATATGCGCGGGTGCATGGTCATTGCTATGGGACGGCGCTGAGCGTCGTCGAGCATGAGATGGCCGCGGGGCGCGATGTCATTCTGGAGATCGACGTGCAGGGAGCGGAGGCCGTCCGGACGCGCGTCAAGAATTCGGTCAGCGTCTTCATTCTGCCGCCATCCTTCGAAACCCTGCGCGAGCGCCTGGCAGCCAGAAAGTCCGAGACCCCGGAGTCGCTGGCGCTCCGCCTTCACAACGCGCGCGGTGAAGTGGAACAATATCGAGCTTTTGACTATCTCATACTCAACGACACGGCCGAGCGCGCGGCAGCGCAACTCGCTTCGATCGTGTACGCTGAAAGAGCCCGCCGCGAGCGCCAGGAGTGGATCGCGCAGCGCGTTCTGGCAACTTTTCCATGACGTGACATCCGCACGCGCGCCAACTCGTCACGGGAAAGATCATTTAACCGCGAGCGATAATACTCGAACACAGACAGGCGCTTTTATCCGGAGACAGGCATCATGCCACAATCCAGCGAAACAACCGCCAGCACGGCCGGTGATCCGACGCCGGAGAATCAGCCTCCCACGATGGACTCCAAGTATCGGATGATCATCGTGGCCGCACAGCGCAGCAAACAGATTCAGCGTGGGGCACGTCCACGCGTCGAGATGGATTCGCAGAGAGGCATAAGCCGACGCGTGTCGCCCTGGAAGAAGTACAACGCGGCAAAGTTAATTTCAAAATCATTGTCAGTGATTGAGCGCCAAAGGCCGGCGGTGGCGCACCCTGTCCGAAGGTCTCTTACTCAGACGAGTGATCCGCTCACCTCGTGAGACCGTGCCGCCTGAGTCCGTCTGTGTCTCCGGCCGTGACGGTAACAGATTCCGCGGTTTGCCATGCCCGGTAGGCGGCCTCCGCCGTGCGCGCTTCGCGCTCTTCAGCGAGGGAGAGATAAGCCGCCAGGCGGGCCCCCGCGTCCCACCTTCCGAGCTCACGTAGCGCCCGCACATATCCGCGCAAATAAGCAGATAAAAACCGGAACATGCCGGCTCGTTCGTATTGCAGCACGTGCGCCGCTTCATGCGCCAGGAGCCATCCGGGAATAGTCCGCCGCCCGTCTTCATCGCGCTTGACGAATCCAGGCGCGACAAAAATGCGCCGCCCGAGCGTGATCGCCCCGACGCGGCCGGCTCCCGTCAGCCAGCGCGCCAGCCGGCCGCTGTAAATCGACACGGGCGGCAGGCGCAACCTCTTGTCTCCTCTATGCGCGCCGAGAAATCTCTCGATGTGGTCGTGTGATTCAACTGCGAGTTTCATCGGAGATATCAGATGCTGGATGTCAACGACGAACAAAGCCGGCCTTTTTGCACTGACACTTTAACATCCTGCATCTGACACCCGCCCTCACATATTCTTGTAACCGGGCCCGCCGCCGCCTTCGGGCGTCACCCAGTTAATAATTTGATAGGGGTCCATGATGTCGCAGGTCTTGCAGTGGACGCAGTTGCTGAAATTGATCTGTAAGCGTCGCTTTCCGTCGCCGCCATCTTCGACCATTTCGTAGACGGCGGCCGGGCAGAAGCGCTGGCACGGATTGCCGTACTCTTCGGCGCACCGGTTGGCACAGATATCGGTGTCGATCACATGAAGGTGCGCGGGCTGGTCTTCATCATGCGCGACGGCCGCGTGGTAGACGTCTGTGACTTTGTTGAAAGTCAGCTTGCCGTCGAACCGCAGACCATCGTAACGCTGTTCGATATTATCGCCGCGGTAACCATAATCAGATAACTTTCTGAGCGCTTTATGTCCCGGCTCGGCGCTCGTGCGGTCGAATAGTCCCCAGGAGCGCCCGCCCGTCAGGAACTGCAATCCGGCGTTGGCCAGTCCGAGCCAGCGGCCATGCCGGAAACCCGCGTGGAAATTTCTCACGCGCTTGAGTTCCGGCATGATCCAGCTCGCTTCGACCAGCTGCTCGTAGCGCTGTAACTGCTTCGCCGAGAAGTCTCCGGCGAGAAGCGCTTCAAAGATCGCTTCGGCGGCGAGCATCCCGCTTTTGATCGCCGTGTGGATCCCCTTCAGGCGTTGTGAATTCAAGAACCCGGCGCAATCGCCCACCAGCAGCACACCATTCGAATAAATCTGCGGCATCGCATAATAGCCGCCGGCCGCGATCGTCTTGGCGCCATAGCGTAGCAACCGGCCGCCCTCGAGCAACCGCGCCAGAAAAGGATGCTGCTTGAAGCGCTGAAATTCCGCGTGCGGGTCAAGCAGCGGATCGTGGTAGTCGAGCCCGGTCACGTATCCGATGTTGAGGATGCGGTTCTGCATCCCGTATACCCAGCCGCCGCCGTAGGTCTGCGTGTCTGACGGGTACCCGAGCGTGTGCGTCACACGCCCTGCCGGATAGCGGTCATCCGGCAGTTCCCAGAGTTCTTTGATCCCCAGACTGTAGACCTGCGGCTCGCTCCCTTCATTGAGATTAAGACGCTGTGAGAGCTGCTTCACGAGCGAGCCGCGCGGGCCTTCGCCGAGCACCGTCACCTTCGCCAGCAGGTCAACGCCCGGTTCAAAGTTTGCTTTAGGTTTTCCCTCGCGGTCGATCCCCTTGTCGCCCGTGCGGACGCCGATCACACGATCCTCTTCGTCATAGAGCATCTCCGCGCCGGGAAATTCCGGAAAGATATTAATGCCCGCCTCTTCACACTTCTCGCCGAGCCAGGCCGTCAGACGATTCAGTGAGACGATATAGTATCCGTGATTCTTCAGCGGTGGCGGAGTCAAGGGCGAACGTATCGCACGGTTCTTCGTCAGATATAGAAAGTAATCCTCTTTGACCGGCGACTCGAGCGGCGCGCCCTGCTCCACAAAATCAGGGATCAATTCGGTGAGCGCGCGCGGATCCATCACCGCTCCGGAGAGTATGTGCGCGCCGATTGACGCTCCCTTCTCGATCACACCGATCTCGATCTCGCCGAGCGGCTTTCCCGCGGTCGCCCCCTTCGCCACCGCTTCGTTATGCGCGGCGACCAGTCGCGATAAATGCAGCGCGCCGCTCAAGTTCGCCGGCCCCGCGCCGACGAAGACGACATCCATTTCAAGACTTTCTCGTTCCATTGATGCTCCACTCCAGTAAAGATTAGCGTCCCCTCAAACGCCTGCGCCGTTCCGGAAGCGTCAGGCTCGTCTCAGGCGATCGGTAACCACTGACCAAAAAAAATGAATGACCATTCAGTTTAGCCGCAGCGCCGCAAAATAGCAAAAGTCAGGAGGTTTAGCCACACGCTTCGATGCGGCGGGCACCGTTATTCCCGGCGCCCGTTTTTTCTACCGGCGCGGAGCCGGTGGCAACGCGTGCCGCATGAGGAATGATACCAGCCCGCGTTTGCACCATGTCGGCGCTGGTGTACACTCCGGATCGTCAATTCCAGCGTTCCAGGAGATTTGTCGAGCATCCATGTGCAAGGAGGGCCACGATGACAGAGCACCCGCACGCCAACCACTTAATCAATGAGACCAGTCCTTACCTTCTCCAACATGCGCATAATCCCGTTGCCTGGTATCCGTGGGGCGAAGAAGCGCTTGGAAGGTCACGCGCCGAGAATAAACCGATCCTCCTGAGTATCGGATATTCGGCCTGTCACTGGTGCCTCGTGATGGAGCGCGAATCGTTCGAAAACGAAGAGATTGCTCGATTGATGAACGAGAATTTCATCAACATCAAAGTGGATCGCGAAGAGCGCCCCGATCTCGATCAGATTTATATGAACGCGGTCCAGATGATGCTGGGTCATGGGGGTTGGCCGCTGACGGTGTTCCTCACGCCGGATTTAGTTCCCTTCTATGGCGGCACCTACTTCCCGCCCGAGGATCGTCATCAGATGCCCGGTTTTCCGCGCGTGCTGCAGGGTGTCGCCCAGGCTTATCAGACGCAACCCGAAGAGGTTGCGCAAACTGCTTCGAGTATTCTCGGGGAGCTGCGACGGATGGAGCTGGCGCGCCCTTCAAACGAACTGCTCTCGACCGAGATTCTCGACGCGGCGGCCCGTGCTCTGGCACGCAATTATGATCCGGTGCATGGTGGCTTCGGCGGCGCGCCGAAATTTCCAGCGGCGATGAACCTCGCCTTCGCGCTGCGCGTGCACCATCGCACCGGGTCCGCAGACACGCTGCAGATGGTCACGCAAACTTGTCGCCAGATGGCCGATGGCGGCATCTACGATCAACTCGGCGGAGGATTTCATCGTTATTCGACGGACGCGCGCTGGCTCGTGCCGCATTTCGAGAAAATGCTTTATGACAATGCGCTGCTGGCGCGCCTTTACCTGCATCTTTACCAGGCGACGGGCGACCTGTTTTTCCGCCGGATCGCGGAAGAGACGCTCGATTATGTCGTCCGTGAGATGACGGATGAACGAGGCGGATTTTATTCGACGCAGGATGCCGACTCGGAAGGTGTCGAGGGGAAGTTTTTCGTCTGGACGGTGGCTGAGATTCACGAATTGCTCGGTCATGAAGACGGGGCGCTCGTGTGCGCCTACTACGGCGCGACCGCCGTAGGAAACTTCGAGGGGGAAAATATTTTGCATGTTCCACGTCCCGCTGAGGCTGTCGCCAGCGAGGTGGGGATCCCTGTCGAGCGTTTGCTGGAAGCCATCATGCGCGGGCGACAGATCTTATTTAGCGCGCGCGAAGCTCGCGTTAAGCCCGGCCGGGATGAGAAGATTCTGGCGGCCTGGAACGGGATGATGCTCGAAAGTTTCGCCGAAGCCTCGGCCATCCTTGACCGTCGCGATTATCGAGACGTGGCGGAGCGTAATGCGCGATTCATTCTGGACAACTTGCGACGGGATGAGGCGCTGTTCCATGTTTACAAAGACGGACACGCGAAATTTCACGCCTATCTGGATGACTACGCGTTCATCGCTTCCGGCCTCGTCTCCCTGTATGAAGCGACCGGTCTGCTCGTGTGGCTGACTGAAGCTATCGCGCTCACCGAGCATATGATCGAAGAGTTCTGGGATGCGGAAGAAGGCGGTTTTTTCTATACCGCGCAGAGCGGCGAGCGGTTGATCGTTCGCACGAAAGATTATCTCGACAACGCGACACCTTCCGGAAATTCCGTCGCGGCCGATGTGCTCCTGCGCCTCGCCGTGCTCACCGGAAACGAAAACTACCGACGAGAAGCCACAACCATCTTTCGACTCCTGCGCGAAGCGATGGCGCGCTATCCGTCTGCGTTCGGCCGTGCACTCGGCGCGCTCGATTTTTACCTGTCAACGCCCAAGGAGATCGCGCTCATCAACTCCCGTGAGAGCGGAGACCTCCGGCCCCTCGCACGGGTGGTCTGGCAACGCTACCTGCCTAACAAAGTGGTCGCGCCGGCCACCGAAGGCGATCAACAGGCAGAGGCCCTGGTGCCGCTCGTGCGGCAGCGTCCGGCCGTCGGCGGGCGCGCGACCGCCTACGTCTGCGAACATTTCAGCTGCCAGCGACCGGCGACGACGCCCGAAGAGCTCGCAACGCAGCTCGATGCACGCTAGGGCCCCGCAGGCGAAGACGGTGAAACTCTACGATCCAAAAATCAACCGGCCGCACGGGCCGGTAAGTATCTGCGGCAAGCCCCTGCGGCCCCACGACTTGTTCGGGGTTTTCAACATTCC
>JANOGZ010000799.1:0-1601 GCA_031406255.1 Pyrinomonadaceae bacterium
GGTCTGAGCGCACCATTGGCTGCACGCCGACCGAGAGCGCGACTTTCATGTGGTCGTAACCGAGCGTGGCGCGGTAGCTGATGGCGCGGTCGGTAAAGAGAGACGCGAAACAGTTGTGCATCGCACGCAGGAGAGCTTCGCGCCCGCGCACGTTCAGGAAAGTCTCCGCCGCGCCCGCGAAAGACGCTTCCGGTAAATCTTCGGCGGTCGCCGACGAGCGGACGGCGAGTTCCGGCTCGCGCCCCAACCGCTCGCACAAGCGTTCGTATGCCGTGAGAAATGGCTGACGCAGTTCTTCGGGCAGCGGCGTCTCCAGCACGGCGACGCGCGCAGCATGACCGCGAATCTGAAGTTCGTTAATATCCGCCGGGTCAAAGTCGGAGAGCAGGCTCCGCAGATTATATTCAAGATTATTTTCGAGGAGCAGGCAGTGGTAAGCATCGGCGGTCGTCGCAAAACCGTCGAGGACACCGACATCCTGCGGCTTGAGCGAGTTGAACATCTCGCCGAGCGAAGCGTTCTTGCCGCCGACGCACGCCACGTCGTCCATCCTGATTTTGCTGAAATCTAGCGTGTAAACCGGCTTGTTCATGGATAGTCTCCTTAGATTATGCGCTCGTCAAGCGCGATGGCTTCCGCCAACTCTCGCCGACTCTCGTTTGCCCCGACCTGTTCGCCGTTGCTAATCGTAAACGAGTACGGGTGTGCCGACAGGCATCATTTCGCTAAACGCTCTAGAGGCGAACATCGGGATGCGGATGCAACCGTGGCTCGCCGGATGCGCGGGCACGGACGGGCTGCCGTGGATTGCGATGCCGCCTGTAATGTAGTTCGGGTAGTAAAGCAAGCCGAGAGTAGAACGCCGCCAGCCTGTGATCTTACGCTCGATTTGGAAGCGTCCGCGCGGCGTGTGCGCTCGACTATTGCTCCCATTGTTCGTGTTGGTCTGCTCGTTGCCTGACGAGACGGGGAGGATGTGCTTGATCATTCCGCTCTCGTCAACGACGATGAAGACTTGTCTCGTCAAATCAATCTCGATGTGTCTGCCGCTCGCCTCGCGTGGTATCGGACGGCTCGCCTGCCGTAGCGCATCAAGTTCTTCTGCGGTCAAGCGACTGCTTAGCCTTCTGCCTTCAGTTTTCTGGGACGCAACGAGCGCGTGACGCGAACCCGCGTCGAAGACGCCGTCAACTTCGCCTGTCCAATAGCCTAAATCTGACAGGAGTCGCTCGGCTTCGAGGACGGTCGCGCGTGTTTGTCCGGTTTCCTGTGCCATCGCGCCACCGTGCAGTGCGACAACGCAGAGGATGGCGCATATCACGGCGCAATCGAGAGCCACCTTCGTTAGCTTTCGAGTCCACCAAAGGTTTGTGTCGATTTCGTGGTTCGATGTCTTCTTTCGTCCTCTGAATCTTCTGAACAGCATACCCATGTCAATGGCAACTGTTATGCCAACACGGCGAATGACAGCAAGCGCGATTACTAGGTTGTATCTTTGATGAAAGGCTCAAGCGAGTGGCGGGCGGTGCGTGAAAACTCGCGTTGGAACGTGAAACTTTTAGCGGTTTTAACGCCGACGAATTATAGCGCCCTCGCAGCCA
>JANOGZ010000942.1:0-1991 GCA_031406255.1 Pyrinomonadaceae bacterium
ATGACGGAAGCGGTCAAGTTTGATTGATATATCCATTAAGGATGCCGCAGTAGTTTTGACTTTTTCTGAAATTTCTTCGTGACTCAAGTGTTCTGAGCCGACAGAACAAGACACCCTCGTCCCTCGACATGTGCCGCACGACCCGCAACGTCGCGGGCGATATCACGACGGCGACCTGTGTCGCACGCTCGGAAGGCTACGAGCTCCTCCCATGTGCCCGAATTGGCGACCGCCGCCGCTGTCGTCGCGGCTACACGGTCGGGCACACCGCAGCGAAATGAAAGCCTCCGGTGCTTCCGTGAGTGTATGAGAACAATTCTGTCAGACTCTCTCCAAAATCACCTGCTAAAAATGAACTTTCCCGGACAACGCGGGGAAAAAGGCGCCTGTGCGACACGCCGAAGATCAGGGCGCGCGGAATGGAAGATGCATAAGTCCTCTTGGCAACTGGCAGACCGAATATCGTTGGTCGAGAAGTTTTACGGACAGATGATGGCCTCGCTCAAGCTATTCAGGGAGGCGTCCGGCGCACGCTTCATGCGAGGGTCGAGCGCACCCGTGTCATTACTTCCACAGAGGAATTGCAAAAGATGATCTTTCCAATAGGCGACGACAACACCGGTCGCACGACAACGCCCGTCGTTAATTACGCGCTCATCGCCATCAATATTATGGTCTTCGTCTTTCTGCAGGGGCTCGGTTCGAATGATGGCTTCACCTACGCCTTCTCGACCGTGCCGCAGGAGATCGTGACGGGGCAGGATATTGATCGGCCGGTCTCCATTAAAGACCCGGTGAGCGGTAATCCGGTCGGCCGGATCGATCTCCAGCCGACGCCCATCTCCGTCTACATTACGCTCCTGACATCAATGTTTATGCACGGCGGCCTCGCGCATCTCTTCGGCAACATGCTCTTCCTCTGGATTTTCGGCGATAACGTTGAGGATGATCTCGGCCACGGAAGGTATCTCGCCTTCTATCTTGCCACGGGCCTCCTGGCTTCGCTGGCGCACGTCTTTACGACGGTCGCCTTCGGCGGCAATCCTTTCATTCCGAGTCTCGGCGCATCGGGAGCAATCTCCGGAGTGCTCGGCGGCTATCTCGTGCTTCACCCGCACCGGCGGGTGAAGGTCATCATGTTGCGGATGCTGACGGAGGTCCCTGCCTATGTCGCCGTCGGTCTGTGGTTCGTCTTCCAGTTAATCAGTGGTATCGGCCTGCTCGGGGGCGGCTCGCAGGCGGGCGGCGTGGCGTATGCGGCGCACATCGGCGGTTTTATCGCCGGTCTCATACTGGTCAAAATCTTCGCCATTGGGCGTCGCCGCGCCGCGACACCCGCGTTCTGAAGGTTTTCCGGCGGCGCTTGATGGAAGGGCCGCTATTTTCACGTAGCAGTAAGGGAGGAATAAGTAATGGCTACTAACGACGATACGATTTCTGTGCTCAATAACCTGGTCGAGACCTGCAAGGACGGTCAGAATGGTTTTCAAACGGCAGCCGATGGCGTCAAGAACAGCGAACTGAAAACGCTCTTCAATAAATATTCACAGCAGCGCGCGCAGTTTGCCGCCGAGCTTCAGGGCGAAGTGCGTCGTCTCGGCGGCGACCCGGAAAAAACCGGCAGCGTCGTCGCCACACTTCATCGTGGCTGGATCAACATTAAATCGGCCGTCACCGGTGATGACGAAAGCGCGGTGCTCGCCGAATGCGAGCGCGGTGAAGATTCCGCCGTGAGCAATTATCAGGACGCACTGAAGGCGAATCTGCCGGCCGATGTGCAGTCGGTCGTCCAGCGGCAGTTCACACAGGTTAAAGAGGCGCATGATCGAATTCGCTCGCTGGAGAAAGCGAGCGGCGCGGGTGCGTGATTACCCCGGAGGGTAATGATTTTGCCCGCTTTAACCAAAGAGTATCAGACATCAAAATGGGAGGCCGCTGATGATCGTGCCTCCCATTTCGCTCGCTGAGAGTCCTGTTGCTCTGGTTGCTGG
>JANOGZ010000960.1:0-9258 GCA_031406255.1 Pyrinomonadaceae bacterium
GAATAAAGCGCATTGAAAAAGACGATGCGCGCATTCATGTTATCGCGCGGGGCGACCTCGATGGATTCTTTGGCGATGATGCTATTGCTCACCAGCACGACGCGGTTCTGGAAATTCCTGATCTTGACGGCGCGCCACGAGATGCCCTCGACCACCCCGACGAATTTGCCGACCGCGATCACATCGCCCACCTGAAAGGGGCGGTCGGCATGGAGCGAAATCCCGGCGAACATGTTGCCCAGCGTGTCCTGCAGCGCGAGGCCGAGGATGACGCCGAACAACGCCGACGTTGAAAGCAGCGCGCCGAGCGGGATCCCGGGAAACGAGTATTTAAAGATCACCGCGAAGATCCCGATATAGGCGACCAGCGAAAAAATGGCGCGCATCAGGCTCGGCGCTTCGTAGCCCTTGCGCTTGTGGAAAATAAAGAAAACGAATTCGCCCATCGCGCGCACAACGACGAACGCGAGGCTGATGAGCAGCGCGATCATCACCAGCAGCCGGGCCCAGCCATAGCGGCCGGTCGGCAACATCTGATTCGGATCAGGCGGCGGTGGCGGCGGACCGAAAAGGTAGAGGAAATAAAGCGCCAGCCCGAAGAGGGCTGCCGCCACTAGTGGCACGGTCAGTTGTTTTTTTAAGTGGGGGCGACTCACAGCTCTGACTCCAGTCTCTGAGCCCAAGCTTTTTATTAACTGCGGCCGGCGAACCTGAAACTCTTTAACACGGAAGCTTACTGCTTGATGACGTTTGGAAAAAGCCTCGTCGCGATGAACAGGAGCGACAGGGTGGAGACGGTGACCACCGTCAGCCACGCCGCCGTATTATAAACCCGACCGTTCGTGTATGCACCCATTAATTCTTTATTATTGACGAGGCGCAAAACAGCTATCAACAGGATCGGCAGGAGCAGCCCGTTGATGACCTGTGTGACGAGCAGCACATCGAAGAGCGGCAATCCCGGAATCATCGCCACCAGTCCGCCGACCGCGATCAGGAAGGTGAAAATCCCGAGGAATATCGGCGCTTCGCGAAAATTACGCGATACGCCCTTCTCATACCCGAGCGCTTCGCTGATCGAATAGGCCGTCGCCAGCGGCAGCACGCCCGCCGCCACCATTGATGCGCCGAAGAGCCCCGTCGCGAACAGCAATTTCGCGTAGGGGCCGGCCAGCGGCTCGAGCGCGCGCGCCGCCTCTTCAGCCGTCTCGATCTGGAGCCCGTATCGGTTGAGCGTGGCGGCGGTCGAAACGACGATAAAGAAAGCGATCGCCATCGCGAACCCGGTGCCGATCCAGACATCCGCGCGCGTCAGGGAATATCCCTCCTCTGTGATACCCTTTTCAACCACCGACGACTGCACAAACACCTGCATGTAGGGCGAGATGGTGGTCCCAATCAGCGCGACCAGCGTGAACAGATAAGCCGGGTCGAAGCTAAAACTGGGCCGGACGATCGCACGGCCGACCTCTTCCCAGGCGGGCCGCGCGAGAAAAGCCGAGACGACATAGCCGAGAAAGACGAGTGACATCGCCAGAAAGACGCGCTCGACCCGCTTGTATGATCCTTTGACGACGAGCCACCAGATGCTGAGCGCAGCCAGCGGCACAGAGACATAGCGGGGCACGCCGAAGAGTTCTGTCGCCGCGGCGATGCCGACGAATTCAGAGACGGTCACGCCGCCGTTGGCAACGAGCAGCGCGAGCATCACGAAAGCCGTCCAGCGCACCCCGAATTGCTCGCGGATCAGGTCGGCCAGCCCCTTGCCCGTCACCGCCCCCATGCGCGCGCACGTCTCCTGCACGATTCCCAGGCTGATCGTAATCGGGATCAGCGCCCACAGGAGACTGTAACCGTAGGTCGCCCCGGCGGAGGCGTACGTGGCGATGCCGCCCGCGTCATTGCCGGCGTTGGCGGCGATCATGCCGGGGCCGATGATCGCCAGATAGGCGATGATCCGGCGCCGCCGCGAGGAGACCGTGCGCGGCACCAGACCGAACGGGCGGCGACGCCACATGCGTCGCCAGACCGCTCGCAGCGATGCAATTGATTCGGCCATCTGGAGGGTCTCCGCCGCTCATACATTCGAGGTGAGCGTTCAGCCATCAGCGGTCAGCCGGTCATCTGTGGTGTCGCTCTTTGATGGCGCGCGTGCCGGGACGGGCCCGAGGCGCGCTTCTTTATGTTAGCTGAAAGCTGAGCACTGACTGCTCAACGCTTACGACTCGAGATTCGGATTGGCGATGATCTCTGCGATCGAAATGCGCCCATCGAAAATCTAAAAAATGCGTGGCAGACGCTGCCGCCACCCCTTGGGCAGCAGTATTTCCATCGCGTCGTCCACGGTGATGATTCCCAGTATATCGCCCGCCACGTCGACGACGGGTAAGGCCAGCAGATTATACTCGGCGATCCGGCGCGCCACGTCGCGCGCGTCCGCCTCCGGGCTCACCTGTTGAAATTCGTCGCGCATGACCTCGGCCAGCGGCGCCGAAGGATCGGCGAGGATCAAGCTGCGCAGCGCGATCACGCCGGACAGCTTCCACGAATTCTCGGCTTCGACAACGTACAGGTAATAGATCATGTTCGGTGTCTCGGCCATCTCACGCAGGCGCGCCAGCGCTTCGCCGACCGTCAGACCCTTCGGCACCGTGACGAACTCGGTCGTCATCAGGCCGCCCGCCGTATCATCTTCGTAGGGAAGCAGCTCGGCGACATCAGCCTGCTCCTCTCCCTCCATCAGGCCGAGCAATTCTTCGGCCTTCTCCTCCGGCAGATCGCCGAGCACATCCGCGGCTTCGTCCGGTGACATCCACTCGAGAATGTCGGCGGCGCGCTCTTCATCCATATCCCTGATGATGCGCGCCTGACGTTCCTCCGGCATCTCTTCCAGCGTCTCGGCAGCCGTTTCGTCATCGAGCGATTCGACCACTTCCGCGCCCTGATGATACGAGAGGGCTTCGGCCAGCCGGGCGATCTCGACCGGGTGAAGCCGGGCGAGCTTGCCACGTGAAGACTTCAATTGAACCGTCGCCGCATCCGTCGCCAGATAACCGACGTCCGCCCAGTCAATCACCTCGACCGGCCTGTTTGTTCCGACGAAACCGGCCGGCGCGAGCCGTCGCCATAAGCCTTGCAGGCTCACGTCTGCGCCCGTCACGCGCCACTCTTCGCCGACCTCGATAAGCTGCACATCGTTGACGCGCACGACGCGCTTGCCGTCAACATCAATCAACTGTTTGTCGAGCACATCGCGCGCCAGCAGCACCTCACTTTCGCGCCGCGCGAAGGGCCGCAGATCGAGAATGTCGGAGTTGAGCCGCGCCCCCCCCTCGCCCAATTCGGCGATGCGCCAGCGCGACAGAAAGAAATCACGACGACGATAGCGCGCGACGAGGCCCGTCACCGGCGGGTGATCTTCTCCGAGACGGACGATGACATCCTTGATCGCCGCGACCCGCTCACTTTCCATATCGCGTATCGGGCGACCCACCACCTGCGACAGATAGAGCATAAAAAAATAAACGCTTCCGCCGTTTTAGAGCTCGGATGATAGCACGACGCTGGCCAGCGCGCGGAAGCGTCGGGAAATTATCACGGAATAGACGCGCGCCCCTCTGCGTGGCCGGGGGCAGCAGCCGCTCAGCCGCGGGGCGCGCAAGAATAAATCTCGGAGACCGGCTGGCCCGACCAGCTCCCGCCACGGTGCGGAAAAGGGGACTGGCGGGCGAGGTGTGAGGCGGCGGTCGGTCGCTAGTCTTTATTCTCAGCTTTCAGGAAATCTATGGCGCGTTCCATGGCGACATCGCGACGGGCGCGTAGGTCATGGCGCGTGGGAGCAGTAGTGATGTTGGGCGTAAGTCCTCTGCCCTCGATTCGAATTCCGCGGGCCGTACGGTAATCCATCTCGCTCACGTCAAGCGTGCCGCCGTCGGGAAGCACGTGCCGGCGGCGCGTCGCCAGCACGCAACCGCACGTCTCCTCGCCGATGACGAGCGCGCGATTCGCTTCCTGTAAAGCCGCGACAAAAATCTCCGCCGCGCTCGCCGTCGCACCGCTGGTCAGGATAATCAGTGAACCGCGAAAGCTCGTCAGCGCATCGGCCGCCGAGAGCATCGCCCGGCGCGTCTGCGGTTCGATCCGGAGGCGCCCTTCACGATCCGTGAAGTATCCGAGACTTTTTCCCGCGGGCAGAAAGAGCGAAGTAATATCCGTCAACGCTTCGGCCTCGCCGCCGCCGTTGTCGCGCAAATCCAGGATCAAACCGCGCGCGTCGCGAAGCTCACTCCGCAGCGCCCGCGCCAGGGCGGCCGCAATCTCCGGTGTGAAAGAATCGAACTGCGCCACGCTGTGGCGGACACCGGCGCGGCGCACGCGCAAGAGCGGGGTGCGCGTTGCGAGGATGCGCCACAGCTTCACCGTCTTGTTACGCCCGTCGTAGCTTCTGAAGGTGACGGCCGCCGCCGTATCGCGCGGTCCATCGAACAATCGTGCGACGGCTTGCCGACGCGCCGTCGCCAAGAGTGACGATCCGGCATGTTCCTCGATGCGCCGCGCCAGCACGGCGGAAGCAGACACGCCATCAATGCTCATCACGGTGTCGCCGGCGCGCACGCCTCCGCGCTCGGCTTCGGTGCCGCGGTCGACATTTGCCACGACGAGCTCATCTCCGATTTCGCGCAGCCTGACGCCCACCGACACAAATCGCGGCCGCCGCCAATCAAAGCGCTCGTCGGGCGCGTAGACGCGCGTGTGTGCATCGCGCAAGCGGTTAATCATGCGGCGCAGGAGAGCATAGAATTCCACCCCGTCACGCGCCCCGGCGGCGAGCGGACGAAACTGCGTGCGTAGCGCCTGCCAGTCGACGCCGTGCAGAGCCGGATCGTAATAACGCTCGCGGATCGTCTCCCACACCTCGTCAAAGATGAGGAGCCGGCCTTCACGGGTCGCGGCGGACACTCCCCCCGCAGTGCCGCACACGCTGGATGTGCGACGAGCGAGAGCGCCAGCCCCGGCGCGCTCGCCGGCGAGAAGGATCACCAGCAGGCACGCCGCCGCACAGCGCGCCGCCCGCCTTCCGGCGTTTCGCTGCCAGATATTTTTATGAAGCCATGTCATGAATCTTGACCGCAAGAAAGCATCTCCCGCGCCTGCCCGATCGTACGCCGCTGGCGCGCGTCGAGTTCCGGCTAGTTAGACTTCGGCGGGCGGCGAAAGTTGTAGCGGAGCAGCACGCGCACGGGTGCCGGCATGCCGCCTTCGCGCGTCGCGGGTCGAAAGTGCAGTTGTCGGATGGTCGTCATGACCGCTTCATCGAGGCCGAAGCCGGCCCAGCGCACGATCTCGACGCGCCCGACTTCGCCATCCGCGCTGACCTCCACGGTGGCATCCACGGTCGCTTCCGCCTCGGCGCGCGCCGCCGTCTCCGGATAGGGCGGACGCAGCCGCCGATAGGGCTGCGGCGGAAGAAAACCCGCGGCGGTGGCGCTACCTTCTTCCGGCGCATCCTCGATCACGGGCAGATCGCGCGCCATCACCTCCTGCGCGCGACGCAAGCGCTCATCCTCTTGCGCGCGGAGGATGCGGGCGCGGTAGCGGTGAGCCTGACGGGCCAGCTCAGCGAGGAGAGATTTTTCGACTTCTTCGATCGTCGCCCCTTCAAAACTCGGCCGTTCCCAGAAGACGAGCCGGCCGGTCTGTGCGCTGACGATGAAAACTGAGGCGTAAGCTTCGTAAAAAATGGGCGCGGCCGATGCTGAGCGGCGAAGCGTCTGCGCATCGCCCGTAATATAGAAATCACAACCGATGGCCGCGCCGAGATCGCGCGCCTCCGCGAGCGTCATATTGAGAGATCCGGCGTAGCCAATCCCGCGCGCGGCGCTACGGCTGAGGCCGCGGTCGAGCACCGCAATCTTCGCCTCCGAATCTCGCTCCGTCGGAAGCGTCGCCGCGACGCGCGCCGCCGCGCGCTGACCGGCATCCGTCTCGCCGAAGTCGAGCACCGCGATGCTCAGGCGACGCGAACCTGTGTGATCATCCGCCGCGGCCGCGGCCGGCAGCGGGCACGCCAGCAGGGGGAGGAGGAATGTGGCGACTGTGAAGCGAAATAACATCTGAAAAACTATTGATGATGTGCCGCGGGTCGTTCCGAGTTACGGCGTAATCGGAAGCGGTTGGGCGCGTCTGGCGATCACGAATTATCAAGCGCGGGCTGGCTGTGATAGAGCGCATAGATCTCTTCTTTCACTTCGGGTGGAAAGCAGACGCGGTGCAGTCGATAGCCACGTTGCAGGCCCCGCACGGCATCGCTGATCTCACTGATCTCGCGGATGCGCGGGCGCGCATAGCCATCCTCGACATAGATGCGCGCTTTCGGCTCCGCGCCGGCGGCCGTGTAGAAGGAATAGTAGGGCACGTCGCTCGCCTGGTCTTCGATAAAGTAGTATTCGGGCGCGAACCCATGGGCGGCCACGCGCTCGCGCGCCGCCGCCAGAAATTCCGCGCGCTCGGCTTCCGGCATGTCGAGATCGATCGCTTTGAAGAGACTTCGACCGATGAAGCGGCGGCTGAGATCGCTGAGGATCGTGTCGTTCGCGCGTTGCCACTGCTTGACGTGAAAGAGCACGTCGGAGTCGTCCATTTCGAGATGATCTTCGAGCGTGAGCGGGGCGCGGCGCAACACTTTTTCAAAGGCCGTATGCGGCGCGCGCCAGACCTCCGCGCCCGCCTCGAAGAGCTCGAGCGCGCGGCGCAGCACGGAGCGCAGCACGGCTTCAGCCGAGCGCAGCGTGCGATGGAAATAGACCTGGCGAAACATGTAATAGCGCGCCTGGAGATACTCTTCCACCGCGTAGAGCCCGCGCGCCGACACGTAAATGCGGTCGGCCGTTTCGTCCACCGCCAGCGCGCCGAGCACCCATTCGAGATCGTAGATGCCGTACTTCGCGCCGGTCATCAACGAATCTCGGAGGAGATAATCCATCCGGTCAACATCGAGTTGCGATGAGACGAGTTGCGCGAGGTAGGCCGGCTGAAATTTTCCTTCGATGATTTCGGCGACGCGGCGCGGCAGTTCCGGCGAGAAGTCGCGGAGCACCTGACCGATCTCCGTTTCAGCGCTCGAGACGGCGCGCACCGTCCACGCCTCGTGATGAAAGTTGAGCACCTTCTCCATCACATGCGAAAACGAACCGTGGCCGACATCGTGCAGCAGCGCGGCGGCGCGCGCGGCGGCGCGATCCTCCTCCGTGATGCGGTGCTTTTCGCCCAGACGGTCGAGCACACGTGTCATCAGGTGCAACACGCCGAGCGAATGGGTGAAGCGTGAATGCTCCGCGCCCTGGTATGTGTAGAGAGCCAACCCGAGCTGCTTGATGCGGCGCAGGCGTTGAAATTCGAACGCGTCGATGAGACGCACCATGAGCTGGCCCTCGTCCGTATCGGTACGCAGGCGAATAATGTTGTGGACGGGATCGCGATAGATACGTTCTGTCACGAGGATGAGTCTACCACAAAGGAAACGATCAGGGATGAACGTCCTGGACGGTGAACTGAAAGCAAATTGCTTTCACTCATCGTTCCTTTTCGGCGGCCTCTTGTTCTCTGAGATGTACAGCTCGATCTTTTTCCTGTCGGGATAGTCGGGCCTTTTGGTGAGGAATGCTTCGCACTCGGCCACGGCTTTGTCTTTCAGCTTGAGCACGTTGTAGATATCTGCCAGGCGCAGGTGAACTTCGGCTTTACCGGCGGGGTCGAGCCGGATCGCTTCGCTCAGGTGATCAACCGCTTTACGCGCCGCGTCATTCATGTGGTTGATATCTTGCGAGCCTTTATTGATTTCGTTGAAGATCTCATTCAGGTACGCCTCGCCGAGAAAATGGTTGGCATCGGCAGACTGCGGTTGCGCGCTGACGGCCCGGCCCAGCACCTCGATCGCGCTCTTATAATTTTTCTGCGCCATGCGAAGCCTTCCGAGATTCAGGGAGGCCAAAATAAAGGATGGTTGCACCTCAAGCGCGCGCCGGTAAGCCTTTTCCGCGTCCTCGTAACTCTTCTGGATGAAATGAACCGTCCCCAATTCGGTCCAGGCTTCGAAGTCCTGCGGGTCGGCCCCGACGATCTGGCGCAGCGAGGAGATGGCCTGGTCATACTGCTTTCTCTTGATCGCGCCCTGAGCTTTATTGAAGAGGGCGGCGTTCGCCGATGAGCGCCTGTAATCGTCGGTGGCCGAGATGACCGCCGCCCGCTCCCGTTTATCGCCCGTGGGGCGGGGACGCCATTCCAAAGAAATGTCCTGGCGAAAGTCGGTGCTGACGGCGCCAGACAGCACGACGCGAATGCGCGCCACCTCATCATTCTCCACCTGGACGACGATGACGTATTCTCCGTTACGTAAATTCTCGAAACGGTAGCGCCCACGGTCAGCGACGGCTTCGCGCGCCACCACCGTTCCGCTCAGGGCATAGAGAAGGACGTCGAACCTGACGGGCTTGAGGCCACCGACCTTACTTTCGTCAACCCTGAAATCTCCGAAGAGGGTATGCCCCCCGCCGCTTTGCGCCGCGACCCCCCGGGCCAGCGCGAGCGCGAGCAGCGCGATCAACAATGACGGAAAGAGAGGGCGTCTCATCAGTGGGCTTATCATAACCATGATGCTCCTGATTTCAAGTGCGCGACGGTGACCGTCAAGGACGCGGCGCGCCTTCGAACCCTCTCCGTGCGAGCGATCCCGTTTTCGCACCAACGGATAAACAAACGGGCCGGAGCCGCGGCCCCAAGCCCGTAATCAGATGCGCGAGGAAGAAGGAACCCGGCCAAACCAGAGCCCTGGCGCCACAGTCGGGAAGGCCGGATTGGAGATCCATCCGGCCTTCCCAGCCGCGCGATGTTCAGAAGATGAACTTCGCCGCGAATTGAATAATGCGCGGGTCGAAGGTGGTCGAGATCTGGCCGAAGGTGCCGCTCGTGATGCTCGTATTCGGGTCCCTGAACTGCACCGTGTTGAAGATGTTGAAGAACTCGGCGCGAAATTCAAAACCGAGCCGCTCGGTGATCGGCGTCAGTTTCGCGACCGTCAGGTCGAGGTTGGTGCGGCTCGGTCCGCGGAAAGTGTTTCTGCCGAGCGAGCCGTAAGTGCGCAGCGCCGGATTGGTCACGCACGGCAGACAGGTCGAGCCGCCGAGCCCGGCATTGGTGAAGTTGGACGGGTCGAAGTAGTAATTGCCCGTTCGTGACCTGAAGATCTGCGGAGCCCGCGGG
>JANOGZ010000962.1:0-5090 GCA_031406255.1 Pyrinomonadaceae bacterium
GTTTCGGATGAGGCGGCCGTCGATCCGCTATCGGGAAACGCGGCCCTGAGCGCCCTGCCGGTTTCCGTGACGAAGCGCGCCCGCGTGACCACCAGTATCATCGCGGAAGCCTGAAAACGGCCGCAACCTGTGGTCAACGCGCCCGCGCCCGCGTCGCTATTTTTAGCCAGCTCTCGACCTCAGGCCGCGCTGGCTTCCGTCCTGGGTTTCCAGCGAAGCACGGGCCGGCGCGCTGCCGCGGCCTCATCCAGCCGGCCGATGCGCGTCGTGTGCGGCGCGTTGCGCACGATCTCGGGGTCTTCTACCGCCTCACGCGCAATCGAGCGCATCGCCTCAATAAACTGCTGTAATTCCTGACGCCCGACCGACTCGGTCGGCTCGATCAGCATCGCGCCCTGAATGATCAGCGGGAAATAGATCGTCATCGGATGAAAGCCGTAATCAATCAACCGCTTGGCAATGTCGAGCGTGTGAACGCCATTCCGCGATTGCCGTTTGTCTGTGAAAACCACTTCATGCATCGGCGGCGCGTCGAAGGGCTGATCATAATCTTCTGCCAGTCCGTGCGCGATGTAGCGTGCGTTGAGCACGGCCGTCTCGGTCGCTTCGCGCAGGCCGTCGTTGCCATGCGTCAGGATGTAGGAGAGCGCGCGCAGGTGCATCCCGAAATTACCGTAAAAGGCTTTGACGCGACCGATCGTTCGCGGTTGGTCGTAATCGAGGCGAAAGCGGTCGTCGTCGCGAACGACGCGCGGCACCGGCAGGTAAGGCTCCAGTTCTTTCGTACAGCAGCAGGGACCGGAACCGGGGCCGCCGCCGCCGTGCGGGGTGGAGAAGGTTTTGTGTAAGTTGAGGTGAATCACGTCGACGCCCATATCACCGGGACGGGTGACGCCGACGAGGGCGTTCATGTTGGCGCCGTCCATATACACGAGACCGCCCGCGTCGTGAATGATCCGGCAAATCTCCCGAATATTCTTCTCAAACAATCCGACCGTATTCGGATTGGTGAGCATCAGTCCGGCCACATCGCCCGTCGCGCATAGCTCGCGGAGGTGTTCGAGGTCGGTCAGCCCTTCCGCGGTCGAGCGAATCGTTTTGACGGTAAAGCCTGACAGATTAGCCGACGCCGGATTGGTGCCGTGCGCCGAGTCGGGGATCAGCATCACGCGCCGTTTTCGCTCGGGATCACTGCCGCCATCACGCGCATCGAGAAACGCGCGCATCAGCATCACTCCGGTCATCTCGCCGTGCGCGCCGGCGGCCGGCTGTAGCGAAACGCCGGCGAGGCCGGTGATCTCAGACAGGTGTTGCTGTAATTCATAGATCACTTCCAGGGCGCCCTGCGCATCTTCTTCCGGGGCGAGCGGATGAAGGTGGGCGAAGCCCGGGATGCGCGCGACATGCTCGTTCAGCCGCGAGTTGTATTTCATCGTGCAGGAACCGAGCGGGTACATCCCGAGATCGACCGAGTAGTTCCAGGTGGAGATTCGCGTGAAGTGGCGAACCACATCCACCTCGCTCACTTCCGGTGCGCCTTCGAGGTCATCTTCGCGGCGCAACTCCGGCGGCAGCAGCTCGTCGAGCGGCGTTTCATCGACATCGAGCGCCGGCAGGCGGTAGCCCCGGCGGCCCGGATGCGAGCGTTCGAAGATCAGCGCTTCGTTCTGCGTGACGTGTGGTGCGGCCTTCGGCGTTTTCGATTTCATTCTTTTAATTTCTGATTTCGAACTGTTATCGTCGGCGACGAATGCGCGCCTCGAAACCCTTCAGGTTAGCGACGCGAGCCCCTCGACGAGCGCGTCAATCTCGCGGCGCGGATTGGTCTCCGTGACGCACACCAGAAAATCATGCGGACGGTCGGGGAAGTAACGAGACAGCGCGAGGCCTCCCGTAATGTTTCGTTCACTGGCGAGCCGTTGCAAAAGTTCGGCCGCCCGGGAGGGCGCGCGCACGACGAATTCGTTAAAGCGCGGGGCCGAGAAGGGAAGCGAGAAATTCTTCAGTGCGGCGATCCGCCGCGCCGCGTAGGCCGCCTTCTGCGCGCACTGGAGGGCCACTTCCTGGAGTCCGCGGCGGCCCATCGTCGTCATGTAGATGGTGGCCGCCAGCGCGATCAGTCCCTCGTTGGTGCAGATGTTGGAAGTGGCCTTTTCGCGGCGGATGTGCTGCTCGCGTGTGGCGAGAGTGAGCACGAAACCGCGTCGCCCCTCCTTATCGGCAGCGACCCCGACGAGTCGGCCCGGCAGCTGTCGCGCATACTTCTCGCGCGTCGCAAACATACCGAGATACGGGCCGCCAAATGAGAGGGGTACGCCGAAGGACTGTCCTTCGGCGATGACGATATCTGCGCCACACGAGCCGGGAGAGCGCACTAATCCGAGCGCGATGCTTTCGGCGACCGCCACGATCAAGAGCGCGCCGACCCCGTGCGCGCGCTCGCCGAGCGCCTGCAAATCTTCGACGCACCCGAAAAAATTCGGCGATTGAACAACGAGGGCCGCGACGCCCGGATCGAGCATGGCATCTTCGTCCAGCGATAGACGCCCGCTCGCCGGGTCGAAATCCGCGTGCTGGATTTCGATGCCGGCATGCTTCACATAGGTCTCGACGACCGAGAGGTATTCGGGATGGACGGCAGTGGAGACGATGACCCGTTTACGGCGCGTGACGCGCTCGGCCATCAGCACCGCTTCGGCGAGCGCGGTCGAGCCGTCATACATCGAAGCGTTAGCTACTTCCATGCCGGTGATCTGGCACACCAGCGTTTGAAATTCAAAGATTGACTGGAGCGTGCCCTGCGAGATTTCCGGCTGGTAAGGCGTATAGGCCGTGAAGAACTCCGAGCGGGAGATCAGGTGATCGATGATCGTCGGCGCGTAATGTGAATAGGCCCCGGCGCCCAGGAAGCTTGATCGCAGCGCCGCGCGATTGCGCGCGGCGAGAGCTTCGAAGCGCTCGATTAATTCCATTTCCGAGAGCGCGGCCGGCGTATTTAAGGGCTGGCGAAGAAGAATGTCGGCCGGGATCGAAGCGAAGAGGTCTTCCATCGAATGAAGCCCGACTGCGTGAAGCATCTCCTGGCGTTCTTCCGGCGAGTTCGGGATGTAACGCAAGTTTTACTACTCCGTTTCCGTCCTGAGATAATCTTCGTACTCGACGGCCGATAACAGACTGTCAAGCTCGCTTTTCTTGTTGATGCGAAGGCGGATCATCCACGCGTTTCCGTACGGGTCGGAATTGACCTTTTCCGGCTCATCTTGGAGCACTTCGTTGATCTCCGTGACCTCGCCCGAGACGGGCGTGAAAAGCTCCGAGACGGCCTTCACCGATTCGACCGAGCCGAAGGGTTCGTGAGCCGAAAAGCTCTCACCGATTTTGGGCAGCTCAACATAGACGACATCGCCGAGCGAATGCTGCGCGTGGTCCGTGATACCGATGGTGCCGGTGTCGCCCTCAACCCGAATCCATTCGTGATCTTTGCTGTATTGCAAATCTTCTGGAACGTTTGCCATGTGTCCTTAGATTCTCCTCAAAAGCGAGATTTTGCTGCGCGCGCGCCGCTACGATGGCGGAAAGGATGGTGAATTCTGTCACGCCCCCGCGGGCCGCCGCGATCGCCGAACAAAATCCGCAAATTTTTCTAGCCGAAAACTGTTACTACTTGTTCGCGCCGCGGTCACGTTTGTAAAATGGCGTCGCGACGACGAGCGCCCCGACGGAGCGGCCGCGCACGTCTATTTGCAACTCCTGTCCCTCCACGGCATATGCCACCGGCACGTAGCCCATCCCGATGTTTTTTTTCAGGAATGGCGCGGGGCTGCCCGAAGTGACGCGCCCGACCGCCTGGCCGTCAATCACCACATCCTGCCCATCGCGGGCGATGCCGCGCTCACTCACTTCGAATCCGATCAGCCGTCGGCGGACGCCCTCCGCCTTTTGCTGTGCCAGCCGCTCGCGACCGATGAAATCACCCTTATTCAGTTTACAGATCCAGCCGAGATTTGCTTCGAGCAGCGTCGTCGTCTCATCAATCTCATGACCGTAGAGAGCCATCGAGGCTTCGAGCCGCAGCGTGTTGCGCGCCGCCAGCCCGCACGGTGTCACGCCCTCGGGGGTATCGTGTTTACCGGCATCGAGAATGCGATCCCACAGGCGTTCAGCCTTCTCTGCCGCGGCATAGACTTCAAATCCATCCTCGCCCGTGTAGCCCGTGCGTGAAATGATCGCCGGCACGCCGTCAACCTCGCCTTCGCGAAAATGGTAATACTTGATCTCGGCGAGCGGCGTCGCGGTGAGCCCCTGGAGGATGCGGAGCGCGTCGGGCCCCTGCAGCGCGAGCTGGCAGTAGTCGGCGCTCGCGTTGCGCAGTTCGACCGCTTCCTTCCGGAGGTGAGAATTGATCCAGTCCCAGTCTTTCTCCGTCGTCGAGGCATTGACGACGAGCAGCAGGTGATCCGGCGCGAAGCGGTAAACGAGCAGATCGTCGATGACGGTGCCTTCGGGCGTGGTCAGCGCCGAATACTGCGCCTGGCCGTCAACGAGCTTGGTCGCATCATTCGAGCACAGGCGATTGACGAAGGGGATCGCGTCGGGGCCGCGCACGTCGATTTCGCCCATGTGGGAGACATCAAAAAGCCCGGCGCGGGTGCGCGTGCGCAGGTGTTCGACAACGGTCCCGAGCGGATACTGGACGGGCATGTCCCATCCGCCAAAGTCCACCATGCGACCACCCATCCGGCGATGCGCGGCATTAAGCGGCGTCTGCTTGAGGGAAGGCGCGGTCACACAAGTCTCCTGCACTCTTCGCGAGAAGTTTAATCAGCGCTAAGGTTTTGAAGTGAACGAAGCGGCAAACCTAGCATGCTGCGCGCGGGGCGTCAAGAGAGGCGGCGCGCAGGTGCTGGAAGCATGTCCCGGGATAAAGCGCGCTGCAGTTGGACGGAATTAACGGAAGCCATCAGCCATCAGCCAACAGCCATCAGCCAACAGCGGTCAGCCAGTCATCTGTGGTGTCGATCTCGCACGGCGCGCGTGCCGGGAAGCGCCGGGGGCGCTAGAGAGGCGCCCGCTTCTTTATTTTAGCTGAT
>JANOGZ010000979.1:0-1281 GCA_031406255.1 Pyrinomonadaceae bacterium
TTCTCGTGGCCCGCTCCGTGTGGACTGACGGCGGCGACGGTTCGTCTTTCTTATCAGTCTTGCCGGCGCTCTTTTTGTTCATCCTGATCACCGCGCTGGCCGAGGTGCTGGCCGCGCTTAACTGGATCCACTGGGGGCATACGGGAGATGGACGGTCGGCGACGAGCGCGATCATGATCCTACTTCCGACAGTGATCCTTGCCAGCCTGTTGCTCGTTTTGATCGTTGAACCCGGAAACTGGTCGTCGCCGACGCGACTCGCGTCGCTGGCCGGCAGCGGTGGGTGGGCGGTCGCATTGTATGCGCTGGCGAGAAGGATGCACGGACGCTGGCGTGCTTTCGATATCGAGTATGCCAAGCGACTACAGACAGGAAGCCGCTGGAGTGCTTTTCAGGTGCGAACGCTCTGGCGGAAACTCGCCCCGAGCGTCGCCGCCCAACTGACTCGCGATCTTCAGCTAACCTTGCGCGCATTTTCTTCCGCGGTCTACGTTTCGCTGAGCTTTGCCGTGCTCTCGGTCGCGGCCCTCGTGACGGTTCTCGCGACGCGGCTGTTGCCCCCGGCGGGGGACGCGCCCGGCTGGTTTGAGGCGACATGGCTGGCGCCGGTAATCGCGATCAAGGTCGCGTGCGTCATGGTCGTCGCTTCGCTCGTGCTGCTGCTGCCCGTCCTCACCGCGCATCAGGCGGCGTATCTGTGGCTGGAACGCACGTGCGGGACGAGCGGCGCTGACCTGTGGCAGGCGAAGGTTTACTACGCCAGAATCATCTCCCTGCCGGCGCCTCTCATTGTCTGGGCGACGGGCCTCGCGACAGGTGAAGTGCCATTTTCTTATACGCTGTTGTTGCTTGCCGAATGTTTGTGGCTGTGGTGGCTGGTGAGCACGCTGGCCGGCGCGCTCTCATTCGAGATGCCGAATCAACCGGGGCTGGCGATGATCGTGATGGCTTTTGTCAGCCTCGGAGTCGGCCTGACGGGCGCGTGGTTGTGGCCCTTTGGAGTTGCCGGCTACGGGATGGCGATCCATCCATTGAGAGAGCGCGGACACGAGCGGGCGCGTTACTATCTGCTCACGGAGGGAGATTGAGCGATACATTGGTTGCTCTCGAAACCGCACTGCGAGAGCTTACAGGTGCTTTCTGAAAAACGAGACCATCTTCCAGGCTTCGATGTATTTCCATGGAATCTCGCCGCTCGTGTAATGGCCGCAGGGAAGCCAGGCGACATCGAGCGGCAGCCCGAGATGTTTTACCTCCGCGATCACTTTACGTGTGAGGTCG
>JANOGZ010001051.1:0-1184 GCA_031406255.1 Pyrinomonadaceae bacterium
ATTGAGGAGCGTCGCTAAGGGTGGCCGCCTACTTCGACACAAGCGCGCTCGTCAAGCGCTATGCGACCGAGACGGGCACTGCTTGGGTCACGGCACTTCTCGACCCGGCGGCGCACAATCACATCTTCATCGCGCGCATCACAGGCGCCGAAATGATCTCAGCCATTATGCGTAAGAAACGCGAACTGAAGATCTCCGCGACGGACGCGGCTACTGCCGCGGCGCTCTTTCGTGCGGACTTCGCCCGCCGGTTTCGCGTCGTCGAGATTACGCCGGCGCTCGTCGATAGCGCCATGACACTCGCCGAGACATACGCGTTGCGCGGCTACGATGCGGTGCAGCTTGCCGCCGCGCTCCACGCCGCCCGCCGTCGCGTCGCGCGCGGTCTGGCGCCGCTCGTATTCGTCACCGCCGACGGCGGTCTACTTACCGCCGGTGCTGCCGAGGGCCTTGCAACAGACGATCCGAACACTCACTGAAGCCGGAGAAATAGCCGTGAAAACCATTGCTATTGCCAATCATAAAGGGGGCTGCGCGAAGACCACGACAGCGCTGAATGTGGCCGTCACGCTGGCTAACACAGGTTCCCGAGTCCTCGCCGTCGATCTCGACCCGCAGGGCAATCTGTCCGCATCACTCGGCGTGGATCTGCAGGACCTGGAAGAGAACCATCGCACCTCGCACCGACTGATGCTCGACGAGCGCGGCGACTTCTCTTCCTATTTGATCAACGTGCGGCCGCGTCTCGATGTCCTGCCGGCGTGCCTCGATGCAGATGCTGAGGCCCTGCTCGACGGCCAAGCCGTTTCGCGAGAGCTCCTCCTGAAGCAGAAACATGCGGCGGCGCAGAAAGCCTTCGATTACTGCGTGATCGACACACACCCTTCCCTGCGTGTCCCGACCTTGAACGCCTTGGCCATGAGCGATCTGACGATCGTGCCAGTCGAATCCAGCATGTTCGTGCTGCTCGGCCTCGGACAGTTACTATTAAGGTATTGAACCTTACCTTGTTTGGCTTTAATCAAATGGATCCATCGAGTGACATCATAATTTGTTAAGCGACATGGCAGAGTTTCCCAAAGACATTCAAGAGGCCGCCAAGCACAATCAGGCTGGCCAATCCGGCGTGCGGCCGGAGTAGGTGATGACGAACAGAATATCCTCTATATCCTCTTTACCAAATC
>JANOGZ010000817.1:0-1270 GCA_031406255.1 Pyrinomonadaceae bacterium
CAGGGCGGAGCGCGGAACGCTTCCACCCGCCGCGGCGCGAAATAACGCGCGAGCGAGCGCGAGTTTTTCCCCGCTTGCACTTGTCACGGAGTAGAAGCGGGCGTTCTGACGCGAACTTGTAGCGAAGCGGGCGAGGCATGGCGCTTGCTGTCTACCCTCTTTGGATGGAACCCGTTGTCACAAAGCCGGTGCCGAAACTCAGCGAAAGTGAGCTTCCGGGTGCGCCTCACGCGCAAGACGCCGCTGCGATTGCCAGCGCGCTGGGCGTTGAACCGCAACGCGGGCTTGACAGTGCTGAAGTCGAACGCCGCCGCGCTCTCTACGGCGCGAACACGCTGCAACTCGCGCGCTCCCGCGCGTGGTGGCGTATCCTGCTCGACCAATTCAGGAGCATTGTCGTGTGGCTGCTCGGCGTCGCGGCATTAGTCGCATGGCTGACGGACAGCGCGCTCGAAGCATGGGCGATTCTCGTTGTCCTCATCTTGAACGCGCTCATCGGATTTGCGATTGAATGGCAAGCCGGGCGCTCGCTCACAGCGTTGCGGCGTGAGGCGCAAACCCAAGCGCGCGTCCGGCGCGACGGCCGTGAGCAGATTATCAACGCAGAAGAGCTTGTGCCGGGCGACGTGCTTGTGCTGAACGCGGGCGACCGCGCTCCGGCGGATGCGCGCTTGTTTGAAGCTGCATCTTTACGCGCCGACGAGTCCACGCTTACTGGCGAAAGCCTGCCCGTCGAAAAAGATATGTCTCCTGTTGACGCTGTCGCCCCGCTCGCCGAACGGCGCTCAATGATTTTTCTTGGCACGACCATCGTCGGCGGTCATGCATCCGCAATTGTGACCGCGACCGGCGCGCGCACCGAACTCGGTCGGATCGGACAGTTGTTAGCTGAAACGGATGAGGAACAAACGCCGCTTGAACGAAGGCTCGCGGATTTGGGCAGGCAGCTTGTTTACGTCGTGCTTGGGATGGCCGCCGTCATAATGATCGCAGGTCGTTTGCGTGGCGACGGGTGGTGGCTGATGCTCGAGGTCTCGATTAGCCTCGCGGTCGCGGCGGTGCCGGAAGGACTGCCGGCGGTAACGACGTTGATACTCGCGCTGGGCGTGCTGCGTATGGCGCGGGAGAAAGCCATTGTGCGGCGACTCGCGGCGGTCGAAACGCTCGGCAGCACGACGGTCATCTGCACCGACAAGACCGGAACGCTTACGGAAAACCGCATGACGGTGCAGGAGTATCGCCTGTCTGATGAGCAAGTCGTCGCGCTTCC
>JANOGZ010001072.1:0-1068 GCA_031406255.1 Pyrinomonadaceae bacterium
CTCTACGATGAGACGAAGGCGTACAAGAGCGGGAGCACCATCCCAATTAAGTTGCAGCTCACGGACGCCAATGGCGTCAACGCCTCGTCACAGAGCATCGTCGTGACGGCGCTGGGGACGATGCTGGTCTCGAATTACGCGCCCGAAGAGGCCGAGGACGCGGGGAACGCCAACCCGGATGACAACTTCCGCTTCACGAACTTCGACGGCGGGGGTGGATACATCTTCAACCTGAAGACGACGGGCCTGGCCACGGGCACTTACGTCTTAATCTTCCGCGTCGGCGGTGACTCTGTCACGCACACCATGCAGTTCAGGATCAGGTGAGGCGTCTCTGCGCTGAGGGCGCTGGCACATCCGCCAGCGCCCTCAGCGCAGACGCCCGTCTGCTCGCCGCTTGTCGGTGCCGAGACCTGATGAAGTGGGAAGACGGTGGGCGCGAAATTGCGGTGGACACAAAGGGCAACGATTAGTTCGGAATTATTTCCGATTCTCATTCGAACTCCACGCAGAGATCGAAAATCCGGTTGGGGAGGCGCACGTCAACGCGCTCGGACGACACCTCTACGCTCACGACGCGATTGCACACGAGCAGAAAGACGCGCTTGCAGCCCTCGAGTTCTTCTCCCCGGTTAAACTCGACGCGAAAAGCATCCGGCCTGACCGTATACCGGCCGCTCATCCGCACCGGGATGCGCAAGACGAGCCCCTCGCGATGCAAGTCAAAGAGCGCCCGCTCTCCCTGAGCCAGCGTGAATGTTCCGCCCGAGGGCGAATCGGCCGTGAATTGGAGGTCGCCGCGCTCGCTTACTTTGGCCAGTTCGGACTGTTGGGCGAGAGGCGAGAAGACGCGGACGAAATCCGCGACCGGAATCGAGAACTGCCGGCGCGCATGACCATCATGCATGTGCTCGATCAATTCGAGCGCCACGTCGCGCATTTCAGGCCATTTCAGACAATTGAAGACGGACATAAGAGAGCCACACCAGGATCAAATCTAATTAATGGTCTACCGGAAGGGGTGTCAAACCATCATATGATATAGCATTCAAGAAAATGTTTTGCTGT
>JANOGZ010001149.1:0-1917 GCA_031406255.1 Pyrinomonadaceae bacterium
GTTGGCTGAAGGAATGTGCAACTCGACCGCACGGGCGCCGTGCGCTCGCTCGCGTCTGAAAAGGCTCGGAAGGGCATGAGCATAATTAAGGTGCTCTTGTGTTTTAGCAATGCCGAAGTGGAGGCGCAGCCAGGCGCGGTCGATGAGCAGCTCCAGCGATATTATGCCGGACGCCCGCACCAGATAATGATCGCGATCAATGCCTGGCTGGTCGAGCACGGCCATGCGCCCCTCGCGCGGATCGATTGTAATGCGGATAGCGAAAGAATGTTTGTCTATATGGGCGCGTTCAGCGACCTTGATGCGAGTGCCTTTATAACCCTGCTCCGAAGCCAGCGGTGGGAAGCGAGAAAGACCGTGCAACTGCTTCTTAAAAAGGAAGAACACGAGGTCTCGCGGAAGTTGGCTTTTCACCCGGGATGAATTTATTGAACCCTCCCGCAGAGTCACTGAAGCCCGGAGAGTCTGAAAATTTCGGCGCGCACCCGTCGATTGAACGCCCCGCGCCCCGGCTTTTGGGCAACCCTCCGGTTCTTCCGAATCATCCATCTCGGATAACAGTCGAAGACCACTCTCCTGCTTGCAAAAGCATCCGTCTCTTTGGTAAACGTCTCTGGTAAAGAATTATTTGTCGACTCGCATCACCCCCGGAGGAGATCATGAAAAATAAAAAGGTTGCTCGGCGCCTCGCCGCCCTCCTGCTAATCATCAGCTTGTGCGCTGTAGCTGCGGTCGCCGACACGATTCGCTTGAAAGACGGCACCGTAATTCGCGGGCAGATCATCGGTTTCCGTGACCAGCAATTCACGGTGCTGATCGGCAGCGGGGCGCGCGGCCGCCGCAGTCGCATTACGCTCTATATGGAGGATGTCGATTCGATCGAGTTCGACAATTCAGCCGGTGGGGCGACGGCCGGGGCGCCGACTGGCAGCGTCGGAAGCGGCGACACGGATTCGGCCACAGCGAATTCCGAGCCTCCCGCCCGTGTGCCGACCACCACGCGTCCGTCGCCGGTCGACCCACGCTCCACCGCCGGGGCGGGAACTACCAATACCCCCGCTAGCCCGCGGCCAACCTCCTCTTCCATGCCTCCATCTTCGGCGCCGGGTTCGCCGGCGTTTTTTCAGATCAATGTGCGCGTGCGGGCCCACAAAACGGCCAATGGTTGGACCAAAATCGGTCACGATGTGCGTCGCGGCCAGCGCCTGCGCATCAACTCCTCGGGACGCGTCGCGCTCGGCGGGGGGCGCTTCTCGACGCCCACCGGCCTTCCGCGGGTCTCCGATGAAAGCAAGCTGATGCGTACCGAACCGACGGGCGGTCTGATCGCCGTGATCGGCGATGATAACGACGAATTCATCTTCGTCGGGAGCAATCGCGACTTCGTCGCGCAGCGCGATGGCGTACTGTTTCTCGGCGTCAACGAAAGCAATCTGAGCGACAATTCAGGTGCTTATGAGACGGTCGTCGAAGCCGAAGCCGTGTCCAGCAGCGCGGCCCGTTGAGCGTTAAAGCACGCGCGCGCGCCGTCCGGCCAACAGAGCACAGCCCCCACGCATCGAACCGAGGTGTTTGCCGGAAGCGGTGTCTTGACCATGCGGCCGGCGCGCCGTATATTTCTCCCCTCGAGTGGTGAAGAAATGAGCCCCGCCTGTGTTCTCTTAAAAGGGTTGTATCTCCATGAAAAGCACGATCGTTCGCCGCACCTTCGCTCTCCCTGTCCTTCTCGTATTGCTGCTCGGCGATACCTCCCCGGTCATGCTCTCCGGCTTCGCGCAATCAAGGCGCCAACCGCCTTCGTCTCCACAGAAAAAGAACAAGCGGCCAGACGATAATAGTCCAAAGAGCAGTGAGCCGAAGGAGGAACTCCCGCCCGATCTCGTGAATACGCCGCAAGAGGCCGAAGTCGTGCGCGCC
>JANOGZ010001160.1:0-5678 GCA_031406255.1 Pyrinomonadaceae bacterium
GAGTCTAGACTGTCGTCCATACCCACCGATCCTCAAGTCTGAGCGGAACAAAGGTTACGTGAGGCTCGTCCCCAGCGACCTCACGTAACCGATTATTTTCGCGCGAAGCCCTGATAAAGATGGCGATTGCGTTCAGAAAGAAAACCTTAAAAACGGAAAAGCGTATCAAACTGCAGGCGCGTCGTCGGGCGATTGAGCGATCCCGACGGCGTTGCGCCGAAGACGCCAAGCAATCCGTTGGGGCGCTGCGAAATGATGCCCGTTAACGATAGCGTCACGCGCGGGTCGACGGCGTAGGAGAACACGAAACGCTGCGCACGGACGTCGGATTGCTGGGCGAGATCGCTGTAATTGAAAGGCGTCAGCACGGCGTCTTTTTCGATGCGAATAAACGTGTAGCCGAGAAACACGTCGCCTCGCTCGCGTGTGCTCCCCACCTGAAACTCGGCCCAGTAGCCGTTGTTCTCGTTGTTGCGCAATAAGCGGTTCACACCTCCGAGGTCAGCCACAACGACGTCGCGCGTCTGCGTGTTGGTGACAAAGTTGAAGAGCAACGCCACAGGGAAGCGCTTGCTGTAAGCGAAGTCGAGGCGACCGATCAGGTCAACGAGATTAAAGCCGGATGAGAGTCCCCCGTCGCTGTTCGTGGCATTGTTGCTGGCGGTGGAGATGCCCAGATTGCCGCTGCCGTTAACGAGCTGTTCCCGAGGGATTGTGACCTGCCCGGTCACGCTCCGCGCTGGAGTCGTACCCGTCGCCGGGACCGTGACAGTCACGGGGAACTGCACCTGAGCGCCCAGGAACTGAATCGGCGTGATCAACTGCGTGCCCGAAAAATAGAGGTCGGCGGCAGAGAGCGTGAGCGCGACTTTCGGCGTCAGTTCGAAGCGTCCGCGCAATTGCGCCCCGTAAAGCGCCAGATCACGTCCGGCGCGGCGCGACCGATCCTGACTCACCGTCCCGTCGGAATCCAGCACGAAGCCGGAGAGGCGTTCGAGGAAGGGAAGTTGCCAGGCGACAAACGTAAGATTTTTGAGCGGGGAATCCTTGAAATCGCGCGTGTAGGTCTGGTTGAGACCTTCGGTCTGAATATCAGTGTCGAGCGTCATTTCGGTGCGAAGCCATGGCGGCTCGAATTTACCAGCTTGCACCTGGAAGCCAGGTACCGCCGCCGGTTTATAAGTCATAAAGAGCTGATCGAGCGCGAATGTTTTGTGTGAAAAAAAGTCAGTCAGCGTCTGATTGGTGGAAGTCACGTCGGGGAAGCTGCCCGTCGCGAATCGTATCCCCCAATCGAATTCCTTTCCGATTTGGCCGCGGATCGCTAGTCGCCCGCGCGCGCGCAGGCGCTGGCGTGTCGTCAGCGGATTGCCGATGACGGTCGGATTGTCGCTGTTCGGCAGCGCATTTAGTTGCCCGTAGAAGGATTCGTAACGCAGGCGTATGTCGCCACTGAAGGTCATCGAACCGAGTTGCCTGGCGAGAGAGTCAGTGGTCTTTTTGATTTGCGCTTCAGCACGAGCGAGCCGTTCCTCCACCTGATCGGCATGCCCGGAGTTTGGTGCGCTCGGCAGTGGCAGAGACGGCGCTGTCGCTATCGCCACCATGTCGCGCATCGCCGGCAGGGTATCTTTACTCTGGATAGAGGGCGCCGTCTGTTCTGCTCGTTCAACTCGCGCGTGCAGTTCAGTGAGCAGGCGGGTCTGTTCTCCGAGCATTGCTCGGAGGCGCTCGATCTCTTCGCGCTGATCACGTAATTGACGGCGAATCTCTTCCATTTCCGGGGAGTGATTCGATGAACCGCCGCTGGCGACGGTCGTGTTTACGCCGGACGGATCAACGTTGGTCAAAAGCGGAGGGGGCGACTGGGCAGCAGCCGAGGCGGTGAAGCAAACGAAAAGCGCACCCAGGAATAGTGCTCGCGGCGTAATCTGACGCATCTGATGCTCTCCGTGAAATCGCTGAATTAAAGAGCTTTGTCGGCACGGGTCGGTGAATTATGACATTACATCGAGGTGAACTCCGCATTACATATATCTTAACAAGATGTTACATGTGATGGATCAGTTAGACGACCGGTTAAAGACGGAGCGTACCGGCGTGATCTTAAATCAAGCCGGCCGAGGCGGGTGATAAAGGTGAATATTATTTCAGGATGATCCGGTCGGCAAACGATGCGGCATTGAAGCTTTGGCAGGCCCTTGCGGGACATTCATATGATTCGCACTGACGACATCTATTTTGGTTTGAGCCCACCGACGAGCATCGCGTCCCACATTAACCAGAGTCGCTTCTTTTTATTGGTCGCCGGCTGCTGTCGCTCGAAGGCGAGACGCACGAATCGCGTCTTAAAATCACCGCCATCCAAACCGGGGAAGAAGGTGAAAAAATATTCCTTGCGCTCGGCCAGATCGCACTCGCGGCGCATGCGATTGATCAACCTCTCACACTCTCCGGCCTCGCCTTCGCGCTTAGAGTCAGGCGAATCATAGACGATGTGTGCGATCTCATGGAGCACGCCCCACCCGACGTTGAAGGCGGCCAGCGCATCACGATCGCCGGTCACACGCGCGAAGTCAGCGAAGTCGAGGAGCAAAATATAGACGTGCGGCTTCGTCGCCGCGCCTTTCGTCCAGTGGCCCTGAACCACGCTGCCGAAGACGACGTCGGCGCTGTTACTCGCGTCCTCCAGAACATACATGTTTTTGCCGGAGATGGCTGTTTGCAAAAGCGCGCGCGCCGTCGGCGAGCCCCCGGTGTGGGCATCGCCGGGGCGGAGCGCCCCGTTCTCGTCAAAATGAAGTTTTCGCCATCCCGTTATGTCGCGCAGCCGGTCAACCAGTTCGCGCTGGCGAGACGCCGCAAACTCTGGCCGACATAGGACATTGCCTGTGGAAGATATCTCTCCGAGGGTAGGAGAAGAACAGACCGCAAGCAGAATCACCAGGCATCCGGCTTTGAAAGCCGACGAAAGCGACACTTGGCGAGATACGGTCCTCATAACAGCTTCCTTTCCTGAAAGCGATCATCAAGGGGGCCTGCGCTGGAACGGAGCCGGGTATTCCGTGCGGTGGGAATCCGGGTACGGGCGATGTTACCAGAGAGTTAACAGGATGTGTACAAAATGTTAATGGAGATTAATGAAGGTGTGCGGAGCGAGGTTAGATTTGAAACTGAAGCGGATCTAATAAAGAGGCGAGGGCCGCGCAAGCGCGCCTGATGGTCTGGCGATGAAAATAGCGGTTGACGGGAGCAGGTCCGAGAAAAATGAATTATGAGCACCAGCGGATGAGATATAGTCACATCATAATTTCGCGTTCATGCCTTTAATCTTCGGCGGGGGGGGCGTGGAAAGAAGCGGGGAACGTCGACGTCCACGACGCGCCTCGCCATTCAGTTGCTGCATCGCAGAATGAAATTCGAGGATGATATTCGTTAGTCCTTCGGCCCTCGCTTTGTCCTGACTTTCACTACAGGTGAGTACGGCGGCGGCGACATCACAACTCAGTTCGTTGGCGATCGACATACAGTGAAGGGCTCCTTTGAGAGCTGTTTGTGTCGGCGTGCGACGGCTCGTGCAAGAAAACAACATGCTAAACGCGCGACGTTAACGGGATGTTACAAGATGCAAGAATGTAGGTCGCCCCCCTTTTCGCCGGCGCGATCATCATAGCGTAAAACGGCGGCCTTCGCCGTCCGGCCGACCTGTTTGTTGTTAATGTTGGCAGGCGTGAAGCTTTGGATGTAATATTGGCAGTCTCGCCCCGCTTGCGGTCGTTTTTCCGCTTGAGGAGAAACCTCCAGAGCGCATTAGTATCTTGCAAGGATTCATATTATGGCCCTTCTAAACATCACCGATGCCAGCGGACGCAAATGGCAATATTCATTAACCCCACAGTCTGTTTGCACGATCGGCCGCGCCCCCGACAACACGGTGGTGCTAAATGACCCGCGCGCCTCGCGCTATCACGCGCACGTCAAGCAACAGAACGGCGCCTTCATCATTGTAGATGGTAAAACTGACGGGACGCGTAGCGCCAATCACATCTTCATCAATGGGGAGCAGCGGTTAGAGCATCCGCTGAAGCATACCGACCGGGTCGTGATCGGTGCCAGCGAGTTGCGCTTTGACGAGGCGGATGCGCAGCGCCAATCCGATGTGAGCTATGACGATAAGCCACTCGGGCACACGCAGCTCTTCATCTCGGCGAGCGACGTCATCAAATCCGCCCTGCAATCGAAGCCGACCGCGGCGGCGGCGACGCCTCAAGCCTCTAATGAGGAACTCGAGACGCTGCGCCGCAAGGCTAAGATTCTCGCCCTGCTCTACGAGATGAGCAAAACGCTCGGCTCCGTGTTCAACCTCGATGCCATCTTTGACAAGGCCACGGAGATCATCTTCAGCGCCACTCCTGCGGATCGCGTCGTCGCGCTGCTGACGGACCCGGGCAAGGCCGGAGGCGATGGCGAGGGCGATGATGGCTTGCAAATCGTGTCGATGCGTTTGCGCGACGAAAAACGCGCGGCGCAGGCCAAACAAATGACGATCGGGCGTACCATTACACGTAAAGTGATGCGCGAGCGCGCCGCCCTGCTGTCGCAGGATGCCGCGGCCGATGAGGAATTCGCGGGCGTTCATTCGATCGTCTCACAGGGAGTGCGCTCGACGATCTGCGCGCCGCTGGTCGCCGAAACGAACGTTCACGGAGCGCTCTATGCCGACCGGCTTGATTCGTTCACGGCATTCACGCGCGATGATCTGGAACTCGTCAGCGCCGTCGCCGCGCAGACGGCCGTGGCGGTGGAAAACGCGCGCGCACACGAACGGCTGGCGCGCGAAGAAGTGGCGCGCGCCAATTATGGCCGGTTCGTGCCGGAATACGTCGTGAAACAGATACTTGAGAATCCGGAGTCATTCAAGCTCGGCGGCGCCAATCAATTTATCACTGTGCTCTTTGCCGACATCCGCGGCTTTACGCGCCTCTCGGAACACGCCTCGCCGGAGAAGGTCGTCCAACTTCTCAACAGGTATTTCTCGGCGATGTCCGACATCATCTTCGGCAACAACGGCACCCTCGATAAATATATCGGCGATGGCTTGATGGCGCTCTTCGGCGCGCCCATCGCCTCGCCGGAAGACGCGTGCAATGCGGTGTCGGCGGCGGTCGCGATGCAGCGCCAGATGCAGATCATCAATGAGGAACTGGTTGCGGAAGGATTACCTGAGATCAGCATCGGGATCGGTCTGAACACCGGCGAAGCGACCGTCGGCTACATCGGATCAGAGCGTCGCTCCGAATACACGGCGATCGGTGATACGGTAAATACGGCGGCGCGCCTGGAATCCAACTCGCAGCCGCGACAAATTCTGTTAAGCGATGCGACGGCCAAAGCCGCGGCCAACACGACTCATACGTTGCGGCCGCGCCCGGCCATCACGGTTAAGAATCGCGTGCAGCCGATACCGCTTTTCGAGGTCGATTGGGAGGGGTCGCCAGAGTAGAGATGGGGCGAAATCTAAGAAAGCGTTAACGAGGAAACTTTTGTCTCATCTCTACCGTTAATACGTCGTTCCCGATTTTACTCTTTATGCCATCACCCTTGTTCATGCGGAAGACACGCTCGCTCATGCGTTTTAAGACGCTGCGTAACCTCGTCTCCGATTCAATAGCGATAGA
>JANOGZ010001166.1:0-1626 GCA_031406255.1 Pyrinomonadaceae bacterium
TATCCCTTAACCCTCAACGCCCTGATGCATGCCTGCAACCAGACGTCTAATCGCGAGCCGGTCGTTTCATTCGATGAGAAGACGATCATGCCGGCGCTGGAGAGCCTGCGAGAAAAGAATCTGGTGTACGTCTTTTATGGCAGCGACAGCCGGGTCCCGAAATACAAGCACTTCGTGGCCGACATTTTTCATCTGACGCCGCCGGAGCTGGCGGTGATGTGTGTCTTGATGCTCAGAGGGCCGCAGACGGTCGGCGAGTTGCGTGGACGAACGAATCGTCTGTATGAATTCGCCGACCTTGCGGAAGTTGAGGCGACACTGGAAAAACTCATGACGCACGACGATCCGGCTATGATCATGCGGCTACCGCGTCAGGCCGGGCAAAAGGAAGCGCGTTACGCGCACCTGCTGGCCGGAGAGGTGGCCGCCAGCGATGTGCCGCCGAGCGAGCGGCAACGCGCGACCATCTCCCGGCGACAGGAAGCGGCCTCGACGGAGGCGGGTGCGGGGCCCGAACGGATCGCCACACTGGAAGCGACGGTCGCGACGCTGCTCGGAGAAGTCGCCGACCTGCGGCAACAGTTCGATGATTTCAGAAAGCAGTTTGAGTAAAAAGAGGCGGGCGGTTTCTCCACGGAAACTCGCGCGTGACTTCTACGAGCGCCGTGATGCTTTGTTGATCGCGCGGCAGTTGCTCGGCAAACGCCTGGTGGTGCCCGCCGCCGACGGAGCGCGCGTCGCGGGACTGATCGTCGAAACGGAAGCGTATCTGGGGCCGGAGGATAAAGCCTCGCATGCTTACGGCAACCGGCGGACGAAACGCACCGAGGCGATGTTCGCGCGCGGCGGCACGGCCTACGTCTATTTCATCTACGGCATGTATTATCAATTCAACGTCGTCACCAACATCGAGACGATTCCGCACGCGGTGCTGGTGCGGGCCATCGAACCGGAGGAGGGCGTCGCCTGGATGCGCCGGAGGCGTCCCGGAAAAAGCGACCGAAATCTGACCAGCGGCCCCGGCAAATTATGCCAGGCGCTCGGCATTGATCGTTCCTATAATGGCGAGGACTTGCTCGGTGAGCGCGTGTGGATCGAGGAGAGCGCGGGGAAGATAGCGGCGGGCAGGATCGCTTCGGGCGTGCGCGTCGGCATCAATTACGCCGGGGAGTATGTGCATAAAGAATGGCGCTACTGGATCAAGGATAATATTTACGTGAGCCGATAACCCGAGAGCGCGAGCCGTACACGTCTGAAGCGTCGCGCGGAGAAGATTTTGACGGGTACTGCTAAACTATAACGGCGATGTCAACACCCGATTTCGAACAAGACGAGTTAGTCCTTACCGAAAGCGAGACGCGGCTCGAGAAGCCGCCGCTGTATAAGGTCTTGATTCATAACGACAACTTCACGACGATGGAGTTCGTCGTCTTTATCCTGCACTCCGTGTTTCAACACTCAGAGGAGACGGCGATCAGGATCATGCTTGAGGTGCATACGCAGGGCCTCGGTGTGGCGGGAATTTATCCATATGAAGTCGCCGAGATGAAGGTGGCGAAAGTTACAGACCTGGCGCAGACGAACGAATTCCCGCTCCTTTGCACAATGGAAGAAACCTGATTAGAC